>NZ_JALDTU010000003.1:0-193981 GCF_023109005.1 Streptococcus oralis
CGCGGGAAGTAGCTCAGCTTGGTAGAGTACTTGGTTTGGGACCAAGGTGTCGCAGGTTCGAATCCTGTCTTCCCGATCGATTAAGGGGATACTTAAGGGTATCTTTTTTATTTGATAAATTGAATATAGTGCAACAAAAAAACTCATAGCGTTTCATTGGTGTAAACTGTAAGTAACCATACAAACAGAAGCCGAGGAAAAACTATGAACTACTCCCATCTTACCATAATGGACCGAATAAAGATAGAAACCTACTTGGAATTAGGTTTAAAACCTTGCCAAATTGCAAGTAAACTTGGCGTCCATAAGTCTTCCATTTCAAGAGAGTTAAGACGATGCCAAAATGGTTACTCCGCCGTCTTAGCACAGGAACAGTACGACCACAGGGCTAAGCAAAAAGGTCGGAAGTCTTGTTTAACACCAAAGTTGAAAAAGGAAATTGAGAACGGTTTAAAATCCTCCTGGTCGACTGAACAGATTTATGGGCGCTATCAGCTTGAACAAAATCCAATGGTAGCTTTTAAAACCATCTATAACTGGCTCTATGCTGGTTTGATTGATCTGGATTTAAGAGTCCTTCGTCGTAAAGGAAGAACTCGACACCCAAAGAAACACGTGGAAGATTTAGGATTGGCACGTCGATTGCCAAACGTCCTAAAGAGATCCGGAATCGTAAAACTTTTGGCCACTGGGAGCTTGATGCTGTAGTGTCTTCCAGAGGCAAAAGCAAGGGATGTTTAGCGACTTTTCTAGAGCGAAAAACGCGTTTTTACTTAGCTTTCAAGATACCAGATAGAACAGCCAAAGCCATGTTTTCAGCCATCGAACAACTTTGTAAGCTATTTCCAAAAGAGACTCTTAAAACCTTTACTTCAGACAGGGGAAAAGAGTTCGCCTGCCATCCTCTGGTAGAGAATTTAGGAATTTCCTTTTTCTTTGCGGACGCCTATTCATCTTGGCAGAGAGAAAGCAATGAAAACGCAAATGGCTTACTAAGAGAATATTTCCCAAAGAAAACAGATTTAGCTGCTATATCTGATGAGGCTTTGAACAAGGCCTTATATGATATCAATCACAGACCGCGAAAATGTTTAGCTTATTCTTGCAATTTATCATTTAGTAAGGAGATTCTGAGAATCTTCTTTTTCTGTTTATGGAACAAAGTTGTCTAAACTAGCAGGGTTTAAGGAATGGTAGTGGCTATATATTTTCTTTAATTATGGTAAAATAGTAAGAGAATAATGTGAGGAAATTGGATGTCAAGTAAGTTTGAAATTTTAATGAATCAAATAGGAGTCTCTGATCAATTGAGACAGGATCCTGCTCTTGTTAATGCAAGTATTGAGCGTGTTGTGGTTCATAAGATTAGTAAGATTTGGGAATTTCATTTTGTATTTTCTAATATTTTACCGATTGAAATCTTTTTAGAGTTAAAGAAAGGGCTTCGTGAAGAATTTTCTAAGACAGGGAATCAAGCTGTTTTCGAAATCAAAGCTCTCTCTCAAGAATTTTCAAATGAACTCTTGCAGGCCTACTATAAGGAGGCTTTTTCTGAAGGTCCATGTGCTAGCCAAGGGTTTAAGTCTCTTTATCAGAATTTACAAGTTCGTGCAGAGGGAAATCGGCTCTTTATTGAAGGTTCAGAGGTGATTGATAAGGAACACTTTAAGAAAAATCATCTTCCTAATTTAATAAAGCAACTTGAAAAATTTGGTTTTCCAGCTTTTGTCTGCCAAATCGAAAAGAATGATGCTCTTACACAGGAGCAGGAGGAAGCCTTCCATACGGAGAATGAACAAATCGTTCAGGCTGCTAATGAAGAAGCTTTGCGTGCTATGGAACAACTGGAACAGATGACTCCTCCTCCAGTAGAAGAGAAGTCGGCCTTTGATTTCCAGGCTAAAAAGGCTGCGGCAAAACCAAAATTGGATAAGGCTGAAGTTACCCAGATGATTGATGTGACGACTGAGGAAAATCGTTTGGTCTTTGAAGGGGTCGTTTTTGATGTGGAGCATAAGGTGACCAGAACTGGTCGCGTTTTGATTAACTTTAAAATGACGGACTACACTTCAAGTTTTTCAATGCAAAAATGGGTTAAGAATGAAGAAGAGGCTCAGAAGTTTGACATCATTAAGAAAAATTCTTGGCTTCGTGTTCGTGGGAATGTAGAGATGAATAACTTTACACGCGATTTGACAATGAACGTGCAGGATGTGCAGGAAGTTGTTCACTATGAGCGGAAGGATTTGATGGCAGAAGGTGAGCGTCGGGTTGAGTTTCATGCTCATACTAACATGTCAACCATGGATGCTCTGCCAGAAGTAGAGAAAATTGTTGCGACAGCTGCAAAGTGGGGACACAAGGCGGTTGCCATCACGGACCATGGGAATGTTCAGTCCTTCCCACATGGCTACAAGGCAGCTAAGAAAGCTGGAATTCAGCTGATCTATGGAATGGAAGCCAATATTGTTGAAGACCGTGTTCCTATCGTTTACAACGAAGTGGAGATGGACTTGTCAGAAGCAACCTATGTGGTCTTTGACGTGGAAACGACAGGTCTCTCAGCCATCTATAATGACCTGATTCAGGTTGCGGCTTCTAAGATGTACAAGGGAAATGTTATTGCCGAATTTGATGAATTTATCAATCCTGGATATCCCTTGTCAGCCTTTACTACCGAGTTGACTGGTATTACAGATGACCATGTCAAAAATGCCAAACCACTAGAACAAGTTTTGCAAGAATTCCAGGAATTCTGCAAGGATACGGTTCTAGTTGCCCACAATGCTACCTTTGACGTTGGCTTTATGAATGCCAACTATGAGCGTCATGGTTTGCCTAAGATTAGCCAGCCAGTTATTGATACGCTCGAGTTTGCTAGAAATCTCTATCCTGAGTATAAACGTCATGGTTTGGGGCCGTTGACCAAGCGTTTTGGTGTGGCACTGGATCACCACCACATGGCCAACTACGATGCGGAAGCTACTGGTCGTTTGCTCTTTATCTTTATCAAGGATGTAGCAGAAAAACATGGTGTGACTGATCTGGCTAGACTAAATATTGATTTGATTAGTCCAGACTCTTATAAAAAAGCTCGGATCAAGCATGCGACCATCTATGTCAAGAATCAAGTAGGTCTAAAAAACATCTTTAAGCTGGTTTCTTTGTCCAATACCAAGTACTTTGAAGGGGTGCCACGAATTCCGAGAACAGTTCTAGATGCTCATCGGGAAGGTTTGATTTTAGGGTCAGCTTGCTCTGAGGGTGAAGTTTTTGACGCAGTCGTTTCCCAAGGTGTGGATGCGGCGGTTGAGGTGGCCAAGTATTATGACTTTATCGAGGTTATGCCACCAGCTATCTATGCACCATTGATTGCTAAAGAGCAGGTTAAGGATATGGAGGAACTCCAAACTATTATCAAGAGTTTGATAGAGGTCGGGGACCGTCTTGGAAAGCCCGTTTTGGCTACGGGTAATGTGCATTATATCGAACCAGAAGAAGAGATTTACCGTGAAATTATCGTCCGTAGTTTGGGACAGGGGGCTATGATTAACCGAACCATTGGTCACGGTGAGCATGCCCAACCAGCTCCTCTGCCAAAGGCTCATTTTCGAACAACCAATGAGATGTTGGATGAATTTGCCTTCTTGGGAGAGGAACTAGCTCGTAAACTGGTTATTGAAAACACCAATGCCTTGGCAGAAACCTTTGAGCCTGTTGAGGTGGTTAAGAGTGACTTGTACACGCCTTTCATTGACAAGGCGGAAGAAACGGTCGCTGAGTTGACTTATAAGAAGGCCTTTGAGATTTATGGAAATCCGCTGCCAGATATTGTTGATTTGCGGATTGAAAAAGAATTAACATCCATACTGGGGAATGGATTTGCCGTGATTTATCTGGCTTCTCAGATGCTGGTGCAACGTTCCAATGAACGGGGTTACTTGGTTGGTTCTCGTGGGTCTGTTGGCTCCAGTTTTGTTGCGACCATGATTGGGATTACGGAGGTTAATCCTCTCTCTCCTCATTATGTTTGTAGTCAGTGTCAGTATAGTGAATTTATCACAGATGGTTCTTATGGTTCAGGGTTTGATATGCCCGATAAGGATTGTCCAAACTGTGGTCACAAACTCAGCAAAAATGGGCAGGATATTCCTTTCGAGACCTTCCTTGGTTTTGATGGAGACAAGGTTCCCGATATTGACTTGAACTTCTCAGGAGAAGACCAGCCTAGCGCCCACTTGGATGTGCGTGATATCTTTGGTGAGGAGTATGCTTTCCGTGCAGGAACGGTTGGTACGGTGGCTGCCAAGACTGCCTATGGCTTTGTAAAGGGCTACGAGAGAGATTATGGCAAGTTCTATCGTAATGCAGAGGTGGAACGCCTCGCTCAAGGTGCAGCTGGTGTCAAGCGGACTACAGGACAACACCCGGGGGGAATTGTTGTTATTCCTAACTACATGGATGTCTACGACTTTACGCCCGTTCAGTATCCAGCAGATGACGTGACGGCTGAATGGCAGACGACTCACTTTAACTTCCACGATATCGATGAGAATGTCCTCAAACTTGATGTACTGGGGCATGATGATCCGACCATGATTCGGAAATTGCAGGACTTGTCTGGTATTGACCCTAATGAAATTCCCATGGATGATGAAAGTGTTATGGCTCTCTTTTCTGGAACGGAAGTTTTAGGAGTGACGCCTGAGCAAATTGGAACTCCGACGGGTATGTTGGGAATTCCAGAGTTTGGAACTAACTTTGTACGTGGAATGGTAGATGAGACACATCCGACGACTTTTGCGGAGTTACTTCAGCTGTCTGGTCTGTCCCACGGTACCGATGTGTGGTTGGGAAATGCCCAGGATCTGATCAAGCAAGGAATTGCGGACCTATCAACTGTTATCGGTTGTAGGGACGATATCATGGTTTACCTCATGCATGCAGGTCTCGAACCTAAGATGGCCTTTACTATCATGGAACGGGTGCGTAAAGGCATGTGGTTAAAGATTTCCGAAGAGGAGCGAAATGGCTACATCGAGGCTATGAAGGCCAATAAGGTGCCAGAGTGGTATATCGAGTCCTGTGGGAAAATCAAATATATGTTCCCTAAAGCTCACGCGGCAGCCTACGTTATGATGGCCTTGCGTGTGGCCTACTTCAAGGTTCACCATCCCATTTATTACTACTGTGCTTATTTCTCAATCCGTGCCAAGGCTTTTGACATCAAGACCATGGGTGCGGGTTTGGATGCCATTAAGCGCAGAATGGAGGAAATCGCTGAAAAACGGAAGAACAATGAAGCCTCTAATGTGGAAATTGATCTCTATACAACTCTTGAGATTGTCAATGAAATGTGGGAACGTGGTTTCAAGTTTGGCAAACTCGATCTCTACCGTAGTCAGGCGACAGAGTTCCTCATCGATGGGGATACCCTCATTCCGCCATTTGTAGCAATGGATGGTCTGGGAGAGAACGTTGCTAAGCAGTTGGTGCATGCGCGCCAAGAGGGTGAGTTCCTCTCTAAGACAGAATTACGCAAACGCGGTGGACTCTCATCGACCTTGGTTGAAAAGATGGATGAAATGGGGATTCTCGGCAATATGCCAGAGGACAACCAGTTGAGTTTGTTTGATGATTTATTTTAAGAATTAGAACGGAGAACATCTTTATGAAACTTAGAATCTTTGCGGAAGACAAACCAGCTGAAAAGGTTTTTGACTATCAGCTAGAGCTGGCAGATGAAACAATTATCCTATCGACAGTGCTTCTGTCGGGTGCCATTGCTTTAGCAGGATTGTTTTCTGCTTTAAAAGAAAAATAGAAAAGGAAGAGTAAAATGGTTTTACCAAATTTTAAAGAAAATCTAGAAAAATATGCGAAATTATTGGTTGCGAACGGAATTAACGTGCAGCCTGGTCACACTTTGGCTCTCTCTATCGATGTGGAGCAACGTGAATTGGCGCATCTGATTGTGAAAGAAGCCTATGCACTTGGTGCGCATGAGGTTATCGTTCAGTGGACTGATGATGTCATCAACCGTGAGAAATTCCTCCACGCGCCGATGGAGCGTCTGGACAATGTACCAGAATACAAGATTGCTGAGATGAACTATCTCTTGGAAAACAAGGCTAGCCGCCTTGGTGTCCGTTCTTCTGATCCAGGTGCCTTGAACGGAGTGGACGCTGACAAGCTTTCAGCTTCTGCCAAAGCTATGGGACTTGCCATGAAGCCAATGCGTATCGCAACTCAATCCAACAAGGTTAGCTGGACAGTGGCGGCCGCTGCTGGACTTGAGTGGGCTAAGAAAGTCTTTCCAAATGCTGCGAGCGATGAAGAAGCAGTTGATCTCCTTTGGGACCAAATCTTCAAAACTTGCCGTGTCTACGAAGCAAATCCTGTTAAGGCTTGGGAAGAACATGCAGCCATCCTTAAGAGCAAGGCGGAAATGCTCAATAAAGAGCAATTCTCAGCCCTTCACTACACAGCGCCAGGGACAGATTTGACACTTGGTTTGCCGAAAAACCACGTTTGGGAATCGGCTGGTGCTATCAATGCACAGGGAGAAGGGTTCTTGCCAAATATGCCGACAGAGGAAGTCTTCACAGCGCCTGACTTCCGTCGTGCAGATGGCTATGTCACTTCTACAAAACCACTTAGCTATAACGGAAATATCATTGAGGGAATTAAAGTAACCTTTAAGAATGGAGAAATAGTAGATATCACTGCTGAGAAGGGTGATCAGGTCATGAAAGACCTTGTCTTTGAAAATGCGGGTGCGCGTGCCTTGGGTGAATGTGCCTTGGTGCCAGATCCAAGCCCAATTTCTCAGTCAGGTATTACCTTCTTCAACACCCTTTTCGATGAAAATGCCTCAAACTACTTGGCTATCGGTGCAGCATATGCAACTAGTGTTGTTGGTGGTGCAGAGATGAGCGAAGAAGAGCTTGAAGCTGCAGGACTTAACCGTTCAGATGTTCATGTGGACTTTATGATTGGGTCTAGTCAAATGGATATCGATGGTATCCGTGAGGATGGAACACGTGTACCGCTCTTCCGTAATGGAGACTGGGCAAATTAAGGAGAAGCTATGATTGGAAGCATGTTTGTCGGCCTTTTAATCGGACTATTAGCTGGAGCTATTACCAATCGTGGAGAACGTATGGGATGCTTTGGGAAGATGTTCCTCGGCTGGATTGGTGCCTTTTTAGGACAATTACTCTTTGGCTCTTGGGGGCCAAGCCTAAATGGTACAGCCATTATCCCAGCAGTTCTCGGTGCCATGATTGTGTTAGCTATCTTCTGGGAAAGAGGAAGTTAGCTTCCCGACTCTGAAAAGGAAAGGAGGTTGGCTATTGAGCCAGCCTCCTTTTGAGTATGATATAATAGTTCTATGAGATTAGATAAATTTTTAGTTGCCTGTGCTGTGGGAAGTCGGACAGAAGTCAAAAACTTGCTCAAGTCTGGGCGCGTGACGGTAAATGGTAAAAAAGAAAAATCAGCAAAGCTGCAAATAAATGAAGAAAAAGACGAAATTCGCTTTGATGGTCAAGTGCTAGAGTACGAGGAGTTTGTCTACTACATGATGAACAAGCCCCAAGGAGTTATTTCAGCGACAGAGGATTCCAAGCACAGAACGGTTCTAGATTTGTTGGATGATGTGGCTCGAAGCAAGGGAGTTTTCCCAGTAGGGCGCTTGGATATCGATACACATGGTCTCCTACTCTTGACCAATAATGGTCAGCTGGCCCATGCTCTTCTTTCACCTAAGCGTCATGTGGATAAGACCTATCTGGCGCAAGTCAAGGGCATCATGAGCCAAGAAGACGTGGAGACATTTGCTAAGGGGATTCCGCTCAAAGACTTTACCTGTCAGCCTGCTAGACTGGAGATTATTTCCATAGATACAGAAAAGAATCAAAGCAAAATCCGTGTGACCATAGCAGAAGGGAAGTTTCATCAAGTCAAACGAATGGTGGCCTACTGTGGCAAGGAAGTGGTGGATCTACAACGTTTGACTATGGGAACTTTAGCCTTGGGCGAGAATTTAGAACGAGGAGAATGGCGTCGCCTGACCAAGGAGGAGTTAGAGGTTCTCCTTGCGAGTATTGTTTAATTTGATTTATTTTAGAAAAGGCGAGGAGAATGTCCTTGCCTTTTTATGTTTTCAGTTGCTTCCTTTGTGAAAAGAGTTATAATAGACATTAGAATAAAAGGAGGAATCTATGAACGCGATTCAAGAATCATTTACTGATAAACTATTTGCTAACTATGAAGCAAATGTCAAATACCAAGCGATTGAAAATGCTGCCAGCCACAACGGAATTTTTGCAGCTCTAGAACGTCGCCAAAGTCATGTAGACAATACACCTGTTTTCTCATTGGATTTGACCAAGGACAAGGTTACTAACCAGAAAGCGTCTGGTCGTTGTTGGATGTTTGCAGCTCTCAACACCTTCCGTCACAAACTCATCTCTCAATACAAATTGGAAAACTTTGAATTGTCACAAGCCCACACCTTCTTCTGGGACAAGTATGAAAAATCTAACTGGTTCTTGGAGCAAGTCATTGCGACTGCAGACCAAGAATTGACGAGCCGCAAGGTTAGCTTCCTACTCCAAACCCCTCAACAAGACGGTGGACAGTGGGATATGGTCGTTGCCCTCTTTGAAAAATATGGTGTCGTGCCTAAGTCTGTTTATCCAGAGTCTGTTTCATCTAGCAGCAGCCGTGAGCTCAATGCAATTCTCAACAAATTGCTTCGTCAAGATGCCCAAATCTTGCGTGACTTGCTTGCTTCTGGTGCGGACCAAGCGACTGTTCAAGCTAAGAAAGAAGACCTCTTGCAAGAAATCTTTAACTTCCTTGCCATGTCACTAGGACTTCCACCACGTAAATTTGACTTTGCTTATCGCGATAAGGATAACAATTACCAAAGCGAAAAGGGTATCACACCACAAGAATTTTACAAGAAATATATCGACCTTCCTCTAGAAGATTATGTTTCTGTTATCAATGCTCCGACTGCTGACAAACCATACGGCAAATCTTACACAGTTGAGATGTTGGGAAATGTCGTTGGCAGCCGTGCAGTTCGCTACATCAACGTTCCAATGGAACGCTTGAAAGAATTGGCGATTGCCCAAATGCAAACAGGAGAAACTGTTTGGTTTGGTTCAGATGTCGGCCAACTTAGCAACCGCAAAGCTGGAATCCTTGCGACAGATGTTTATGACTTTGAATCAAGCATGGATATTCAACTCACTCAAGACAAAGCTGGACGTTTGGACTACAGCGAAAGTTTGATGACTCACGCCATGGTCTTGACAGGTGTGGATTTGGATGAAAATGGCAAGTCAACCAAGTGGAAGGTTGAAAACTCATGGGGAGACAAGGTCGGTACAGATGGTTACTTCGTTGCCTCAGATGCTTGGATGGATGAATACACTTACCAAATCGTTGTCCGTAAGGAATTGCTGACAGCAGAAGAACGGGCTGCTTATGAAGCAGAACCAATCGTACTTGCACCATGGGATCCAATGGGTGCCTTGGCAGAATAAATCATAAAGAAAAGAGGTTAGGGAAATTCTAGCTTCTTTTTTTAGTACTTCTTAAAGTGGGGATAGATGATGTTTGCTAAGGGAGTTCTTCTTATCTTGAGTCTTTAAGTGACAGAGGGAAAGATATGTGTTATTATAGTAGTACAAAAGGATATCGGAGTAGAAATGAAGTATTTAAGCAGCCAAGACATCAAGGATCGTCAACGAAATATCAGCGATATTAAACCTTATAAAACAACCAAGGAAATCGTCGTTTCAAATATTTTTACCTTCTTTAATGCTATGAACTTGGCTCTGGCAGTTCTGGTAGCAACAACCTTGCGATTTGAAAATATGCTCTTTTTAGGTGTGATTGCTATTAATACAGCCATTGGTATTTTCCAGGAAGTGCGTTCAAAAAATGCTTTGGAAAAGCTAAGTTTGCTTGGTAAGAGTAAGTATAGAGTCAATCGAGATGGTCAAACGATTGAGATTGATTCTGAAGAAATCGTTCTGGGCGAGTATCTGCATCTCAATCTGGGTGATCAGGTGCCTGTCGATGCAGAAGTGCTTGAAGGGAATATTGAAGTTGATGAGTCCCTGCTGACGGGTGAAAGTGATTCGGTCTTTAAAACAGTTGGTGACAAGCTGATGAGCGGAAGCAATGTCGTTAGCGGATCCTGCCTGGTCACTGCGACGGAGGTCGGTCCCGATAGTTATATCAACAAACTGGCAAAATCCAGCAAGGAATTCAAAAAATATCCTTCTCAACTACGCGATTACATGGATAAGATTTTAAAAATCGTTTCCATCTTGCTGGTGCCAGTTGCCATTCTGCTCTATGTAAGAGGTTTTAGTCTAGGACGGTCTTATGTTGAGATTGTCTTGGGAAGTTCAGGCGCCTTGGTCGGCATGATTCCAGAGGGTTTGATTCTCTTAGTCAGCGTTTCTCTAGCAGTAGCGGCCATGAAGCTGGCTAAAAAGAAGGTTCTGGTGCAGGAGCTATACTGTGTGGAGACCTTGGCGCGAGTAGATGTTCTTTGTTTTGATAAGACAGGTACCATAACGACTGGTAATATGAAGGTCCAAGAAATGGATGCTAATGTAGCAGAGAAACTATCTTCTTATCTGGCTTATTTCGAGGATGAAAATGCAACTTCCCGAGCTCTGAAGACTTACTTAACCTGTGAGAAAAAGTGGGAAGTTCAAGAAGTCGGTGCCTTTTCAAGCAAAAACAAGTATTCCTTTGTTCAAGTAAAAGATGCGGGGACCTATTTCTTCGGTGCTTATGAATTTCTAGGCTTTCCCCAGCCGATGGATACCTACTATGAACATATGAAGCAGCAAGGTTTTCGAATCTTGTCACTCGCTCATAGCAAGGACCAGATTACGAGTCCAGCTAATATGGAACTAATAGGCCACGTAGTTCTATCAGATGAGATCAAGGATAATACCAAGGAAACCTTTGATTATTTCGAATCTCAAGGTGTTGAAGTGAAGATTATCAGTGGGGATAATCATGTGGCTGTATACGGGGTGGCTCGTAAGGCAGGTTTTAAGGAAGAAGCGCGGTCGATTGATATGACCAAGGTGAGCGATGATGACTTTGAAAGAGTGGTCTTGGAACACGATATCTTTGGTCGCGTGACACCTGAACAGAAGCAAAAGATGGTATCTATTTTGCAAAATGCTGGTAAGACAGTTGCCATGAGCGGTGATGGGGTCAATGATGTTCTGGCTCTCAAGAAAGCAGATATCAGTTTCGCCATGAAGGGAGCAACGAGTGCAGCCAAAAGTGTATCCAATATTGTTTTTCTCACAGATGACTTTGCAGTATTCTATGATATCTTGATGGAAGGTCGCCGGGTCATCAACAACATCCAAAAGGTAGCATCTCTCTTTCTAACAAAGACCTTCTTCTCTATCGTGTTTGCCATTTTGAGTGTGATATTTGGTTTGGAATTTGCCTTTATCCCTATTCAGTTTACAATCATTTCAGCCATTACGATTGGGATTCCATCCTTCTTCCTAACTTTTGAGTCCAATAAAGAAAAGGTTAGCACACATTTTATGCGAGATATTTTGACCAATGCTGCGATTGGTGGTGGCATTCTGGTTGCTAGTATTCTCCTGACTAACTTCTTTATCACTGTCCCAGGTCAGGTTAAATTTATTTGCTTCATCCTTGCTTTGATCAATGGTCTGTGTCTAGTTGCCAAGGTCAGCATTCCCTTTAATCGATATAAACTAGTCTTGCTCACGTTTTTGAGCCTTGCAGCCCTTGTTGGATTGCTTACCAATACCTTTATCCTGCGAGGAGCTTTTGTGCCTCTAGAAACCACTCAAGTACTCTTCTATGTAGCCATCCTAGCAGTGGTGATTGGGAGCCTGCATTATCTGACTAGAAGAAAAAGTTGATACACAAAAAGAATCAGGATTTGATCCTGATTCTTTTTTATCTATATTCTCGATGGCTTGAATTACATGATACCAAGGAAACGAGCTGCAATACCTACTGCAAAGAGAGCAAGGATGATTGCGATTGGTGATACTTTTTTCTTAAGCAACCACATGCAGAGGAAAGTAAGGAGAAGTCCCATCAATCCTGGAATCAATGAGTTCAACTGACCTTGAAGTGTTTGTGGTTGAACGCTATCCAAGCTCAAACCACTAAGAGCCTGACCAAGAATTCCCTTCAATTCTCCACCTGTTACAGGCCCTTCTGGGAAGTTGATGTAGGCACCTTCAGCCAATTGTTTACCTGGAAGGTTCACAGTAAAGTTGATAGATACCCAACGTTGTACAAGAACAGCAAGGATGAACATACCAAGGATAGATGCTCCTTTAGTGATGTCTTTCAAGATACCACCAGACATGTCTTTAGTGATTTCAGATCCCGCTTTGTAACCGAACTCTTGTGTGTACCATAGGAAGGCCATACGGATAGCATTCCATCCGAAGAAGAAGAGAAGGGGACCAACAATGTTACCAGATGCAGCAAGTGATGCACCAAGAGCTCCAAGGATAGGACGAACTGTAAACCAGAATACTGGGTCACCGATACCAGCAAGAGGTCCCATCATACCGATCTTAACCCCTTGGATAGCTGCGTCGTCGATTTCAACACCGTTAGCGCGCTCTTCTTCAAGTGCAAGAGTAACCCCCATGATTGGAGCAGCTACGTATGGGTGAGTGTTGAAGAACTCAAGGTGACGCTCAAGAGCAGCCGCTTGGTCTTCTTTTTTAGTGTACAATTTTTTGATAGCTGGGATTAATGAGTAAGCCCAACCCAAGTTTTGCATACGTTCGTAGTTCCAAGAACCTTGAAGGAATTGTGAACGCCACCAAACTTTTTGACGATCTGATTTTGATAATTGAATTTTTTCAGCCATGATTGTTCCCCTTTCTAGTAGTCTTCTAGGATATCACCGATTGGGTCGTTAGAAGTCGCAGCTCCGCCGCCACCGTTTCCACCTTGTTTTGAAAGGTTAAGGTAGATGAAGGCAAGGGCAACACCGATGACACCAAGGGCAATCAAAGTCAATTGAGAAATCGCTGCAAGAGCGAAACCGATAGCGAAGAATGGCCATACTTCACGAGTTGCCATCATGTTGATAACCATAGCGTAACCAACGGCAACGACCATAGCACCACCAACAGCCATACCACCATTCAACCATTCTGGCATTAGACCAAGAGCGTCTTTAACAGCAGAAGCTGGGATAGCGATAAGGAAGGCTGCTGGAATCGCGATACGAAGACCTTGAAGAACAAGAGCAAAGTAGTGAGCGCGTTCAACAGCTGCAATGTTTCCTTCTTTTGCAGCTGCGTCAGCTGAGTGAACCAAGGCAACTGAGATTGTACGAACAATCATTGTCAAGAAAAGTCCAGCTACGGCAAGAGGGATAGCTGTGGCTGTTGCGACGGCGATACCTTCAGTAGTAAAGTTACCACCTTTGATCAAGATGATTGCTGCAGCAACAGATGCAAGAGCAGCGTCAGGAGCTACGGCAGCTCCGATGTTTGCCCAACCGAGGGCGATCATTTGAAGAGATCCACCAAGCATAACACCTGCTTCGAGGTTACCAGTTGCAAGTCCGATAAGGGTACATGCGACGATTGGTTGATGGAATTGGAATTGGTCGAGGATACCTTCAAGACCTGCAAGGAAGGCAACAACTACAACCAAGATAGCAGAAATGATTGAAATATCTGACATGGTTTTATTCCTTTTCTATGTAGTTTTAATAAAGTATTTAATCCTGTTTTCGAAAATGATAGAAACAGATTAAAATTATTGAACGTTTGCTTTTTTAATCAAGTCAAACAAATCTTTTTTCGTGTCGTTTGGTACTTTACGTACGTCAAATTCAACACCGAGGTCACGCATTTTTTCAAAGGTTGCAACGTCTTCTTTGTCCATAGACAAGACGTTATTGATCATTGTTTTACCTGTTGAGTGGGCCATAGAACCAACGTTAAGGGTCTTGATTGGCACGCCACCTTCGATGGCACGAAGGGCATCTTGAGGTGTTTCAAACAAGATAAGAGCATGTGTGTTACCAAAACGAGGATCTTTTGCAACCTCAATCAATTTTTTGATTGGTACAACGTTGGCTTTTACTCCGTTAGGAGCTGCTTGCTTGATCAATTCTTTACGCAATTCGTCGTTTGCAACGTTATCTGAAGCAACGATGATACGGTCTGCTTTTGAATCTGGAGTCCAAGCAGTGGCAACCTGACCGTGAAGGAGACGAGTGTCTAGACGAGCAAGATTGATTTTCAGTTTACCGTCACCGATAACTGTTCCTTCTGGAATAGCAGCTTGGGCAGCAGGAGCAGCTGCAGCAGTTGCAACTTCCTCAACTGGATTGAGCTCTTCTGGAAGAGCCTTGATGCCATCTTTGGCTTCTTTAATGATATTCGCAGCGACTTTGTCCACGCCAGCAGCAGCGTCCATAAGACGTTCTGTGTAAGCTTGGATCAACATCGGTAAGTTGAGTCCTGTGATGATAGCAAATTTACGATCTGGGTTTTCTCCCATCACGCGACTAGCTTGGTTGAATGGAGATCCACTCCAAAGGTCAGCCAATACTAGAACCTCATCTTCTGCGTCAAATGCAGCCACAGCGTTGTTGAATTTAGCGTAAAGATCATCTGGACCTTCATTTGGCATAAAGGTTACAACTTGAACCTTTTCTTGTTCACCAAAGATCATAGATCCTGACTGATGAATACCCGCAGCAAATTCGCCGTGGCTCGCAATAATGATTCCGATACTCATTATTGTCATTCCTCCTTTAAAATGTTTGACTGTATGTTTAAGAAAACTTTAAGCCTAACTTTAAGTATAAACCGTTTTCAAACAAAAAGCAACCATTTCTTATAAATATGTATTGGTTTTCGATGAAAACTCGCTTACAAAATGTTAATATATAAACATTTTTGTAGGAATGTATAAAAAGATAAGGGAGTAATTTAATATAAAAAAATGAAAACAGGTCGGTTAATTGAAAAATTGTGAAAATCAAAAAAGCTAGCACAAGCTAACTTTTTGAGTATTATAGGAACAAATCTTGTAGGGCATGGGCAACACCATCTTCATCGTTTGTCAGAGAGAGTTGCTCATCTGCATATGGTAGCAAATCGGGATTGGCATTTTTCATGGCATATCCCTTGCCTGCGAAAGCCAGCATTTCGGTGTCATTGTGTTCATCACCAAAGGCAATCAAATCTTGTCTGTCTCGGTTCATAACATTGAGCAAATACTCTAAAGCAAAGGCCTTGTTGACTCCTTTTGGTGTACATTCGAGAATGTTGAGGGGGCCTCCCCAGGTATTGATTGCTAGTTGGTGTTGGTAAAAACGATTCATCTCGTCTGCTAGAGCGTATTTGTCCTCAACCCTTGTTTGCAAGAGAATGCAGTTAGGATTCTTGGTTACTCGTTCAGACTGGAATTGATTTTCCGGTTGGAAGTTCTCTACGCCAAATAGTTTAGGGTCCGCAATTTCTTCATTCGGAGCTGTAATGTAAAATTTCTTACGGTATTCTCCTGCAATAAAGTCGGCTTGGATATCCTCTTTGCGTTTGACCATGTCTAAGAGGTATTTTTTGTCCAAGGTCAAGCACTTTTCGTGTTCCCAAGTCTGTCCTGGTAGATGGGTAAGGGAACCGTTGAAGTTGATCATAGGTGTGTGCAACTCTAGTTCCTGATAAAATTCTTTTGCCATACGATACGGGCGCCCCGTCGTGATGATGACATGGTGTCCTTTTTCTGAAATTTTTTTGATTGTCTTTTTGGTAAAATCGGAGAGCTTGCTTTCACCATTGAGCAAGGTTCCGTCCAAATCGACTGCAATAATTTTTTTAGTCATATAAACCTTCCTAGTAGATTCCAGATAAGATGTCTACTATTATATCAAAAAGAAAGAAGAAAAACAGACTCAAAACAAAAAATGAAAATTCCATTTTATTAAATAATTCAAACAAACATATTGAAAAAGTGAATGATAAATGATATAATACTCATATTGTTCGTAAAAAAACAAAAGGAGATTTATGATGGACAAACTATTTAAACTAAAAGAGAACGGAACAGACGTTCGTACAGAAGTTCTCGCTGGTTTAACAACTTTCTTTGCAATGAGTTACATTCTCTTTGTAAACCCACAAATGCTTGCGCAGACAGGGATGCCTGCTCAAGGTGTCTTCCTAGCAACGATTATTGGTGCAGTAGCTGGTACCTTGATGATGGCTTTCTATGCTAATCTGCCTTACGCTCAAGCACCAGGTATGGGACTCAACGCCTTCTTTACCTTTACAGTCGTATTTGGACTTGGTTATTCATGGCAAGAGGCCTTGGCTATGGTCTTTATCTGTGGGATTATTTCATTGATTATTACCTTGACAAATGTTCGGAAAATGATTATTGAATCCATTCCCAATGCGCTTCGTTCGGCTATTTCAGCAGGTATCGGTGTCTTCCTTGCCTATGTAGGGATTAAGAATGCTGGTCTTTTGAAATTCTCTATTGATCCAGGAAGTTATACAGTTGCTGGTGAAGGTGCTGATAAGGCGCAAGCAGCCATTACAGCAAATTCTTCAGCAGTTCCAGGCTTGGTTAGCTTTAATAATCCGGCTGTTTTAGTGGCTATTGCAGGTTTGGCGATTACGATTTTCTTTGTTATTAAGGGTATCAAGGGAGGAATCATCCTTTCTATTCTAACAACGACAGTTCTTGCTATCGCTGTTGGTTTGGTTGATGTATCAAGCATTGATTTTTCTAATAACCATGTAGGTGCAGCCTTTGAAGATTTGAAGACAATCTTTGGTGCAGCACTTGGCTCACAAGGATTGGGTGCTTTAATCTCAGACACTGCTCGTCTACCGGAAACACTTATGGCTATTCTGGCCTTCTCGTTGACAGATATTTTTGACACAATTGGTACTTTGATCGGTACAGGTGAAAAAGTCGGTATCGTAGCAACAAATGGTGAAAATCACCAATCAGATAAGTTAGATAAGGCTCTTTACTCTGACTTGATTGGTACTTCAATTGGTGCCATCGCAGGTACTTCAAACGTAACGACTTATGTCGAGTCTGCTGCTGGTATTGGTGCAGGTGGACGTACTGGATTAACTGCCTTAGTGGTTGCGATTTGTTTTGCAATTTCAAGTTTCTTTAGTCCACTTTTGGCAATTGTTCCATCAGCTGCGACGGCTCCAATTTTGATTATCGTTGGGATTATGATGCTTGGTAGTTTGAAAAACATCCATTGGGATGATATGGCTGAAGCTGTCCCTGCCTTCTTTACATCTATCTTCATGGGATTCAGCTACTCTATCACACAAGGGATTGCAGTTGGTTTCTTGACTTATACGTTAACAAAAGTTGTCAAAGGTCAAGCAAAGGACGTGCACGCGATGATTTGGATTTTGGATGCCTTGTTTATCCTTAACTATATCAGTATGGCGCTATAAATGATATAATAGAAAAAGGGGAGTCTCCCCTTTTTAATTATAAGGAGGTACATCATGGAAGATAAGACGATTTGGCAAGAGGTTTTAAACAGAGTGAAATGGGTGATCATCCTTTTGGTAGCTTTTGTTCTATCTCAATTTCCCATAGGACTTGCTTTGTTTTTAGCAAACAAACAGTTTCCGATTTTACAGTCAGGGCTCTTAGTAGGTGCTCTATCCATAGTCGTTTTGATTGTATTCATTATTGGTGCACGAAAAACACAACTTGCTACTTTTAATCTATCCTTTTTTAAGGCAAAAGACTTGGCTCGCTTGGTACTGAGTTATCTGGTGATTTTTGCGACAAATCTCTTGGGTTCACTCCTGCTTCGACTAACAAATGAGGCAACAACCAATAACCAATCAATACTGAATGGTTTGGTTCAGAATAGTTCCTTGATTTCAACTTTCTTCCTACTAGTCTTGATTGCGCCGATTTGTGAAGAAATTTTGTGTCGTGGAATTATTCCCCAAAAGATCTTCCGTGGAAAAGAAAAACTTGGCTTTGTTGTTGGTGCAATCGTCTTTGCCTTACTCCATATGCCAACCAATTTACCTTCTGTGATTATATATGGAGGAATGTCAACGGTTTTGACTTGGACAGCCTATAAGACTGAGCGCTTGGAGATGTCCATTTTGCTTCATATGATTCTCAATGGTATTGCATTTTGTTTGTTGGCCTTATTGGTATTGATTAGTAGAAATCTAGGTCTATCATTCTAAACCATTGACCTACTTGGAAAAGATGAATACTAACGTGTGCATCTTTTTTCTTTTTATGGTAAAATAGAGGGATAATATGGTAGAGAACCTTAAGGGAGTAACCGTTATGTCCAATAAAGTCAACCGTGAAAAAACCGCTATTTGTGGAATTATCAATGTAACACCAGATTCTTTTTCGGATGGTGGGCAGTTTTTTGCTCTTGAGCAGGCGCTCCAGCAAGCTCGTAAATTGATGGCTGAAGGAGCGAGCATGCTAGATATCGGTGGAGAATCGACTCGGCCGGGTAGTAGTAGCTATGTTGAGATAGAAGAGGAAATCCAGCGTGTTGTTCCAGTGATTAAAGCTATCCGTGAGGAAAGTGATGTTCTCATTTCCATCGATACTTGGAAAAGTCAGGTGGCAGAGGCTGCTTTGGCTGCTGGTGCCAATCTGGTAAATGACATTACGGGTCTCATGGGAGATGAGAAAATGGCGGATGTGGTTGCTAAGGCTGGTGCGAAAGTAGTCATCATGTTTAATCCAGTCATGGCTCGACCTCAGCACCCTAGTTCGCTCATATTTCCTCATCTTGGTTTTGGGCAAGCTTTTACAGAGGAAGAGTTAGCTGACTTTGAAAAAATGCCAATTGAAGACTTGATGGAGGCTTTCTTTGAACGAGCACTAGCGAGAGCCAATCAAGCTGGGATAGCAAGAGAAAACATTTTGCTGGATCCGGGAATTGGTTTTGGTCTCACCAAGAAGGAAAATCTACTTCTTCTACGGGACCTTGATAAATTGCATCAGCAGGGCTATCCAATCTTTCTTGGTGTTTCGCGCAAGCGGTTTGTTATCAATATCCTTGAGGAGAATGGCTTTGAAGTCAATCCTGAGACGGAAGTCGGTTTCCGAAATCGGGACACCGCTTCGGCTCATGTAACCAGTATCGCTGCGAGACAGGGTGTGGAAGTGGTGCGCGTGCACGATGTTGCCAGTCACAGGATGGCAGTTGAAATTGCGTCAGCCATTCGTTTGGCAGATGATGCAGAAAATCTAGATTTAAAACAATATAAGTAAGATGAACGAAATTCAAAACAATCAGTGGATTGCCCACTACCGGACGGACCAACCACATTTTGGCTTGGAACGCATGGTAGAACTCCTAGCTCTGCGAGGCAATCCCCAGCTCAAACTCAAGGTCATCCATATCGGAGGGACCAACGGCAAGGGGTCTACCATTGCTTTTTTGAAAAAGATGCTGGAAAACCTAGGACTGAGAGTTGGGGTGTTCAGCTCGCCCTATCTTATTCATTATACGGATCAGATTAGCATTAATGGGGAATCCATCCCAGAAACTAGGCTAGAAGCCCTCATGGCAGACTATCAGTCTTTGCTTGAGGGGGAATCTGCTGATAATTTGCAGGGAACAACCGAGTTTGAGATAATTACAGCTATAGCCTATGATTACTTTGCCTCAGAGCTAGTAGATGTGGCCATCATGGAAGTCGGTATGGGTGGCCTTCTGGATAGTACTAATGTCTGTCAGCCAATTTTAACAGGAATTACGACTATTGGACTGGATCATGTGGCCCTACTTGGTGACACCTTGGAATCCATAGCAGAGCAGAAGGCTGGTATTATCAAACAAGGCATTCCATTAGTGACAGGTCATATTGTTCCTGAAGCCTTGGCTGTGATTGACTCCATTGCAGAAGATAAAAATGCATCGAGACTTGCCTATGGGAAAGATTACCAGGTCAGTCATCAAAAGAGTGTGGTGACGGGTGAAATCTTTGATTATACTAGTTCTGTCAGACAAGGTCGTTTTCAAACAGGTCTGCTTGGCTTGCACCAGATAGAAAATGCGGGGATGGCGCTTGCTCTCTTAGACACTTATTGTCAGGAGACTGGGCGAGAATTTGCAAGTAATGCCTTGGTTGCTCAAGCTCTTGAGGAAACCAGTTGGCCGGGGCGTTTGGAGGTCGTGTCTAGAGACCCATTGTTGCTTTTGGATGGAGCCCACAATCCCCATGCTATCAAGGCTTTATTGGCAACCTTGCAAGAACGCTTTGCGGATTATCATAAGGAAATCCTCTTTACGTGTATTAAAACCAAGGCCTTGAATGATATGCTGGATTTACTAGAGACGATGCCAGATAGTCAATTGACTTTAACCCATTTTGACGATAGTCGGGCGACGGATGAAAGCGTGCTGAAAGAGACAGCCAAGTCTAGAAATCTTAATTACCAAAGTTGGCAGGATTTTCTAGAGCAGAAATTGACAGATAAAAATGAAGAGAAAAAAACAGTTAGGATTGTCACGGGTTCCTTGTATTTCTTGAGCCAAGTGAGAGCCTACCTAATGGAGAGGAATAACTAGAGAATGGATACACAAAAAATTGAAGCAGCTGTAAAAATGATTATCGAGGCTGTAGGAGAGGACGCTAATCGTGAGGGCTTGCAGGAAACGCCTGCTCGTGTAGCTCGTATGTACCAAGAAATTTTTTCAGGTCTTGGCCAAACTGCGGAGGAACATTTGTCAAAATCCTTTGAGATTATCGACGATAATATGGTGGTGGAGAAGGATATCTTTTTCCACACCATGTGTGAACACCACTTCTTGCCCTTCTATGGGAGAGCGCACATTGCCTATATTCCAGATGGACGTGTGGCAGGTTTGTCCAAGCTAGCCCGCACAGTTGAAGTTTATTCTAAAAAACCACAGATTCAAGAACGGTTGAATATTGAAGTAGCTGATGCCTTGATGGACTATCTAGGGGCTAAGGGAGCCTTTGTTGTCATTGAGGCTGAGCATATGTGTATGAGTATGCGTGGTGTCAGAAAACCAGGCACTGCAACTTTGACGACCGTAGCCCGTGGCCTATTTGAAACAGATAAGGATCTCCGAGATCAGGCTTATCGTCTTATGGGACTATAAAAGAATCCGCTGCGTGCGGATTTTTCTAGAAAGGACTAGTTATGGATCAACTGCAGATTAAAGATTTGGAAATTTTTGCCTATCATGGTCTTTTTCCTAGTGAGAAGGAATTGGGACAAAAGTTTGTTATTTCCGCAAGCTTATCCTATGATATGACCAAGGCGGCGACTGAGTTAGATTTGGCTTCTTCTGTCCACTATGGAGAACTTTGCCAACAGTGGACGACTTGGTTTCAGGAAAGCGCTGAGGATTTGATTGAAACGGTAGCCTACAAACTAGTAGAGCGTACCTTTGAGGCTTATCCTCTTGTTCAAGAAATTAAGCTGGAACTCAAAAAACCTTGGGCTCCAGTCCACTTACCACTTGATACCTGCTCAGTAACCATCCACCGTCGCAAGCAACGGGCCTTTATCGGCCTAGGAAGCAATATGGGCGATAAGCAAGCAAACTTGGAACAAGCTATTGACAAACTGCGAGCTCGCGGCATCCATATTCTCAAAGAATCCAGTGTTTTGACGACGGAACCTTGGGGCGGTGTGGAGCAAGATAGTTTTGCTAATCAGGTGATTGAAGTAGAAACCTGGCTACCAGCACCAGTCTTGTTAGAGACCCTATTAAGCATTGAGTCAGAGATGGGACGGGTTCGAGAAGTGCATTGGGGCCCTCGTTTGATTGATTTGGACTTGCTCTTTGTGGAGGACCAGGTCATTTATACAGACGACCTCATCTTACCTCACCCTTATGTAGCAGAACGTCTCTTTGTCCTTGAGTCTCTGCAAGAAATAGCTCCCCATTTTATCCATCCAATCTTAAAACAACCAATTCGATACTTAGTTGACCAGTTGGAGCAAGGAAATGCCTAAACTTTCCGATACCTATAGCAAGTGGAAGAGCATTGGGGAGGGACTGCTTGCTATTGTTTTAGGGCTTCTCCTGATTTGTTTTGGACAAGTTATTCCGCGGGTGGGGTACCAGTTGCTGATGGGCTACTTTTCCTTGTCAGCAGTTTGGCACTTGTTGACTCGCTGGTTTCAGGATAAAAAACGTCGGGAAAACATCTTTGTAACCTTGGGCAAGCTGGCGGTTGCGGCTCTCGTGTTTGACTCTATCATTTTGCAAGACCTTGCCCTCTATCTCCTAGTCTTTGTCATTGCGAGCTACCAGCTGTTTACGGGCGGCATTAGTCTTGTGACCTGGTCTCTCTATCGAAAAAATGCCATTCATCCTCGGCTCCATCATCTCGTCGATGCTGTATGGATGATAGGATTCGGTCTTTATAGCATCTCTCCTTTTCACGATGCAGCGAATTTTGAATTGCTCTTGCTTGGGTTTTACTTGCTCATGCTAGGGGCTAGTAGCCTTCGGGACGGTTTCTTTTTTGAAAAGATAGAAAACAATCCCAAGCTGAAGCGGCATATGCGAATGACCCTGCCTATCTTTGTGACGGCTCTGATTCCTATCAGCACCTTGCGCAAACTAAATGAGTGGCTGGCAAATCATGAAAGTCAAGAAGGGGAAGTTCATTCGGAAAGAAAAAACGACCAGACGGTTGATCTGGAAATTTTTATCCATACCTCAGAAACCTCTTTCTTCCTCGCCATGGGACATGTGGATATTTGTTATCAAGGGAAGGTTATTTCCTATGGTTCCTATGATCCTCACTCGGAGCGTTTATTCGGCATGGTTGGAGACGGTGTTTTGTTTAAGGCCAATCGGGAAAAATACATCGAGCTCTGTAAGAGAGAAAGTCAGAAGACCTTGTTTGCTTATGGTCTGAGTTTGACGGACCAACAGAAAACAGCTATCCAAGCTCGTCTAGTAGAGATAGAAGACCTGTTAATTCCTTGGGAACCAAGTTCGCAGTTGATGAAAAGAAGAGAGGGTGAGGTCAAGCATACCTACTCTTACCAACTCAAACAGGAAGCGGATGCGACCCTCTATAAATTTAGCTCATCCGAGTTTAAGACCTACTTTGTTCTCAGTACCAATTGTGTTTTGCTGGCAGACTCTATCGTGGGAAAAGCTGGGACTGATATACTGAGTCCCCAAGGTTTCATTGTGCCAGGGACTTATCAGGATTACCTTGATTTAGAGTATACAAAACCAAACGGTCTAGTTGTCAGTCGCTCCATTTATTAGAAAAAGAAAGCTCTAGTTCCTCAGCAGTTTGCGCCGAGAAGCTAGAGTTTTTAAAATAGGTCATTTTCTTCTGGAAGGAGGATGGTTTCCCTGCCGTCAATGTCTAAAACAAGTACCCTAGGAGGGTAAAGCGGATCGAAAGGATGATTGAAATCAAAATCGATCCTAGTCGGAAGGTGCTGGCTAGAAAAATGGAAGGTGATGGCCCCCTTATTGTTGAGCAGTTGAAACTCAAGCTCTTCTTCTAATTCAAAGACATTTTTCAGGAAATGATCAATAATATACCATAAAGAGTCAATGACATCGTCAGGCAGGCTGGTAACGACACCAAAACTAGCGGAACGTCTCTGTGTATTTGTAAAAGCCATGTTTTCATCCCCCTTTTTTTCCTTATCATACAGCAAAATGTCTTAAAAATCAAGAAATCGTAATTGCTTTTTCAAAATGGGAATAAACTGTGAAATTTTTTCAAAGTTTCTCTTAAAAATACTTGAAAGTGTTTACAATAAGTGATAAAATGGAGTAAGTAGATGCGTGAAAGCGAAATTTTCATTATAGAAAGGAAACGGAATGAACACAGATGATACAGTAACGATTTATGACGTCGCCCGTGAAGCAGGAGTTTCAATGGCAACAGTTAGCCGTGTCGTTAATGGCAACAAGAATGTTAAAGAGAACACTCGAAAAAAAGTCCTAGAAGTGATTGATCGCTTGGACTATCGTCCAAATGCGGTAGCCCGTGGTTTAGCTAGCAAGAAAACAACGACAGTCGGAGTTGTGATTCCTAACATTACCAATGGTTATTTCTCAACGCTTGCTAAGGGAATTGACGACATTGCTGAAATGTACAAGTATAACATTGTCCTTGCAAATAGTGATGAGGATGATGAAAAGGAAGTTTCAGTGGTTAACACTCTCTTTTCAAAACAAGTCGATGGGATTATCTTTATGGGCTATCACTTGACTGAAAAGATTCGTTCAGAGTTTTCTCGTTCACGGACACCGGTTGTTCTTGCTGGTACTGTGGATGTAGAGCACCAACTTCCAAGTGTGAATATCGATTACAAACAAGCAACGATTGATGCCGTGAGCTGTCTTCTCAAAGAAAACGAAAAGATTGCTTTTGTAAGTGGACCACTCGTCGATGATATCAATGGCAAGGTTCGTTTGATTGGTTACAAGGAAGCCTTGAAAAAAGCTGGACATTCTTATAGTGAGGGATTGGTCTTTGAATCAAAATACAGCTATGACGATGGTTATGCCTTGGCAGAACGCTTGATTTCATCACAAGCTACAGCCGCAGTTGTAACAGGCGATGAATTGGCAGCAGGTGTCCTAAATGGTTTGGCTGACCACGGTGTGTCTGTACCAGAAGAGTTTGAAATCATTACGACAGATGACTCTCAGATTGCACGATTCACTCGTCCAAACTTGACTACTATTGCCCAACCTCTTTATGACCTAGGTGCTATCAGCATGCGTATGTTGACTAAGATTATGCATAAAGAAGAATTGGAAGAACGTGAAGTTCTCCTACCTCATGGTTTGACAGAACGCCGCTCTACACGAAAACGTAAATAGAAAAAATCAGGAAATCGTGAGATTTCCTGATTTGCTTTCTAGAGAAGGAGTTATACTCAATGAAAATCAAAGAGCAAACTAGGAAGCTAGCCGCAGGTTGTTCAAAGCACTGCTTTGAGGTTGTAGATGAAACTGACGAAGTCAGCTCAAAACACCGTTTTGAGGTTGTAGATAGAACTGACGAAGTCAGTAACATATATACGGTAAGGCGACGCTGACGTGGTTTGAAGAGATTTTCGAAGAGGATTAGCCTTCCATATAGTCTTTTAAGGCTTGTCCTTTTAATCCAGCATTAAGGGCAATTAATAATTTGAGGCGCGCTTTTTGAGCGTTGAGTTCTTTGACAAAGAGAACACCAGACTCTTGCAACTGCACCCCTCCACCTTGGTAGGCGTAGACAGGTTCAGCAATGCCATTAAAACAACGTGAGACCAAGGCGACTGGGATTCCTTTTTGGAGGAGATTTTCCAACTTTTGAGCTGTTTCTTTGGGGATATTACCTGCTCCGAAGGCCTGAATGACTAAGCCATCCAGCTGTTCCAAGTCCAACATATCGATCAGCTCGTCTGTCATACCGGCATAGGCAGAGATGATGGGAACCAGACCTTGAATATGCTCAAGATCAAACCGGACACGAGGTTCAGCCGTTTTGAAGTAGAGGATTTCTTGCTTCATGATGAGGCCAAGTGGTCCATGTGTTGGGGTTTGAAAGGTGCTGACGTTGGTCGTATGAGTTTTGGTAACATACTTGGCTGCGTGGATCTCGTCGTTCATGACGACCAGTACACCCTTGTCGGTTGCTTTGTCATCGCTGGCAACTCGCAAAGCGCTCAGATAGTTATATACACCGTCGCTACCAAGTTCGTTTGAACTACGCATGGCCCCTGTTAGAACGATGGGGATGGGCGGAATTTTCATGGTATCAAGGAAGTAGGCTGTTTCTTCTAAGGTATCTGTACCATGTGTGATGACAACTCCATCGTAGTTATTAGCTTCCTCTTTGATTTTATGATAGAGGGCTAGCATATGCTTGGGTTTGATATGGGGACTTGGCAGATTAAAAAAGTCTAGGGCATGAACCTCAATCCCTTCAAGCGGATTGGAAACATGATTCATGGGATTGTCTTGGCTAGTTACAACTGCCCCAGTGGCGTCTGCTTGCATGGAAATAGTCCCACCTGTATGTAAAACAAGGATTTTCTTAGGCATGATTTAGTCACTCTTTCTGAAATGTGGTATAATCATTGTAACACAAAAGGGGAGAATGGGATAGGATGGAAGTCAAGGCTGTTTTTTTTGATATCGATGGAACGCTAGTCAACGATCGCAAGAGTGTTTTGAAATCCACTAAGGACGCGATTAAGATTGTCAAAGAGCAAGGGGTACTTGTTGGAGTAGCGACAGGACGAGGACCGTTTTTTGTCAAGGAATTGATGGAAGACTTGGACCTAGACTTTGCGGTGACCTACAATGGCCAATACATTTTTAATAAAGAAAAGGTACTCTTTGCAAGTCCGATTGCTAAGTCAAGCCTGCGTCAACTGATTGCTTATGCTAAAAAGGAGCGTAAAGAAATCGCTCTTGGAACCGAGCATGCCGTTGTTGGTTCGAAGATTATGTCATTTGGTCTCGGCTCCTTTTCTCAACTGGTTAGTCGTTTTATCCCGACAGTGCTGACAAGAACCGTCAGCCGTTCTTTTAATCGAATGGTCAGCAAGGCAGTTCCTCAAAAAGAAGACGACTTGCTTAACTTGATTAATCAACCCATTTATCAAGTTTTGATGCTGATGACGCCAGAGGAATCTGAGAAGGCAGCAGCCGATTTTGAAGACTTGAAACTGACTCGAAGCAATCCTTTTGCCGCAGATATCATTAACCAAGGTAATTCCAAACTAGAAGGCATTTGTCGGGTCGGGAAAGAATATGGCTTTGCTCTCAACCAAGTCATGGCCTTCGGTGATTCAGATAATGACCTGGAAATGTTAGCAGGTGTCGGTATGTCAGTCGCTATGGGAAATGGCAGTAGCAGTGCCAAAGAGGTTGCTAAACACATTACGGCAAGTAATCAACAAGATGGCATCCACAAGGCGCTTGAGCACTTTGGTGTTTTGGCTTCAGAAAAAGTGTTTGTCAGTCGGGATTACCACTTTAATAAGGTCAAGACCTTCCACCACATGATGGATGAACGAACTCAAGAAGAGCCACAGGCATGGGATGTTGAAGGTGCAACTCACCGAGCAGATTTTAAAATTGAAGAATTAGTAGAGTTTGTTCGCGCGGCAAGTTCTTCAGAGGAAGAATTCCAAAACTCCCTTGCAAGCATGCATGAAGCACTTGATAAGGCGGCAGAGAAAGTGGCGAAAAAGACACCTGCTAAGCAAAATCTGGTTGGTCAAGTGGATGCTTTGATTGATACGCTGTATTTCACATACGGTAGTTTTGTTTTGATGGGAGTGGATCCAGAACGCATTTTTGATATTGTCCATGAAGCGAATATGGGGAAGGTTTTCCCTGATGGGAAAGCTCATTTTGACCCAGTTACACACAAGATTTTAAAACCAGATGACTGGGAAGAAAAATATGCTCCAGAACCTGCCATTAAACAGGAGCTACAACGTCAGCTTAAGGCTTATGAGCGACATAAAGAAAGAAACAGAAATAATAAGTAATAAAAAGGAGCTCTAGGCTCCTTTTCTTACTATTTACAATGTTTTTTCACTTTCTCTCACGACCAGCAAATCGACTTTTGCATGGCGGAGAATATATTCAGATGAAGAACCGACTAAGAGGCGTTCAAAGGCATTGAGACCTGTAGCACCAACTAAAATCAAGTCAACATTTTCTGCGTCCGGAATCGTCCGAGCGAGGAGAGTTTTGGGATTTCCCATTTCGATGACGATGTGGATATCCGTTAAACCAGCATCTTTTGCACGCTTTTCATACTCTTTCATCATACTTTCAGCATCGGCTTGGAGTTCTTCGTAAACTTCAGCATCAAAGGTAGATACGCTTTGAAGAGCGCGTGTGTCAATAACATGGACAATGGTAAGCTTGGATTCATTGCGTAGAGCAGTGTAAACACCTTTGACGAAAGCCAAGTCCGCTTCTTTAGAACCATCAATTGCGACCATAACATTTTGGTAACGTTGTGCCATAATGAAACCTCCTGAAATTTTCTTACTGTTATTGTAACCCTTTTCACTAAAGAAGTAAAGTAAAAATCATATTTTAAACCATATTGTTGGTCATAGACTTAGTGCGTATATAGAAATAAAAGAAAAGAGAATTGGTGAGAATTCCCATTGTCCATTTTTTCTTTTACTTCCTTGTTTATGGAAGCTTGTCGCAGCGACTTTCTAGTGGTATAATGTTACTATCCTGACGAATTGAGGAAAAAAGATGAAAGAATTTAACAAATCTAGCAAGCTAGAACATGTTGCTTATGATATCCGTGGTCCTGTTTTAGAAGAAGCCATGCGTATGCGAGCAAACGGAGAAAAGATTTTACGCCTGAATACAGGGAATCCAGCAGAATTTGGCTTTACAGCACCAGATGAGGTCATTCATGACTTGATTATGAATGCGCGTGATAGTGAAGGCTACTCTGATTCTAAAGGGATTTTCTCAGCCCGTAAGGCAATCATGCAGTATTGCCAACTGAAGAAATTCCCAAATGTGGATATTGACGATATTTACCTTGGAAATGGTGTCAGTGAGCTGATTGTCATGTCCATGCAGGGGCTTTTGGACAATGGAGATGAGGTCTTGGTTCCTATGCCGGACTATCCTCTCTGGACAGCAGCTGTCAGCCTAGCTGGGGGAAATGCCGTCCACTATATCTGTGATGAGGCTGCAGAATGGTACCCAGATATTGACGATATCAAGTCAAAAATCACTTCAAATACCAAGGCTATTATTCTCATCAATCCAAATAATCCGACAGGAGCTCTCTATCCCAAGGAACTCTTGTTGGAGATTATCGAGATTGCACGTCAAAACGACTTAATTATCTTTGCGGATGAAATTTACGACCGTATGGTCATGGACGGTCATGAGCATGTCTCAGTAGCTAGTCTGGCTCCAGATGTCTTCTGTGTCAGCATGAATGGTCTTTCAAAATCTCACCGTATCGCTGGTTTCCGTATAGGATGGATGGTCTTATCTGGACCTAAGACACATGTCAAGGGCTATATTGAAGGTCTTAATATGCTGTCTAACATGCGCCTTTGCTCTAACGTTTTGGCCCAGCAAGTCGTACAAACCTCGCTAGGTGGGCACCAGTCGGTGGACGAATTGCTCCTTCCTGGTGGACGGATCTACGAGCAAAGAAACTTCATTTACAATGCCATTCAAGATATTCCTGGTTTGTCTGCTGTTAAACCCAAAGCCGGACTTTATATCTTCCCTAAAATTGACCGCAATATGTATCGCATCGATGATGATGAACAGTTTGTCCTCAATTTCTTGAAGCAAGAGAAGGTTCTCTTGGTTCATGGTCGTGGTTTTAACTGGAAGGAACCAGACCATTTCCGTATCGTTTACCTTCCTCGTGTGGATGAATTAGCACAAATCCAAGAAAAGATGACTCGTTTCTTGAAACAGTATCGTAGATAGGGCTTACATGAGAAAAAGCTGGAAACATTTGCCTAGAGCTATTGACAAAAGTATCAGAATCAGATAGAATAGTAAAGTATGTTTAGTAACTGATCACTTTATAGCCGGCTAAACGAATACAAAATCTATGAGGAGGTATTCATCGTGAAACGTACTTATCAACCAAGTAAAATTCGTCGTGCGCGCAAACACGGATTCCGTAACCGTATGTCAACTAAAAACGGTCGTCGCGTATTGGCAGCTCGTCGTCGTAAAGGACGCAAAGTTTTGGCTGCATAATCCAAACAAATTCAGCAAAGAAGTCAGTAGGAACTCGAGTCTACTGGCTTTTCTTTTTATCTTAAAGGGTGCATTGCCCACGAAATCGTCAATTTCAAATGGAACTCATGGAGGGCTCATTTAAAAGGTCACATACAAAAAACTCAAAACCAGATATAAGTTACTGATTTTGAGTTTTTGTTTATTCTTTTAAGTGATAAGAGTAGCTAGCGACAACGACGTCTTCGTGCCATCTGAGAGCGTATTTAAGTTTGAGGCTCATTTGATTGTGCAGGATATTTTGCCAAGGCTTGTTAGGGATGAACTGTGGGACAAGGACTGTAACGGTGTAGTTTTTTTGCTTAGCTTCTTGGGCAATTCGTTTGACATACTTGACGCTAGGGGTGATGATGTCGCGGTAGCTGGTATTGATATTCTTCAGAGTGATACTTGGGAAGTAATCGGCAAATTCCTGAAGAATTTCTTGGTCTTTTTCTGCCGTTTCTTTAGTAGAAATGTGCATGGCCAACACTTCGTCACCGATACTTTGAGCGTAGTTAATGGCTCCGACACTTACTCGAGTAACATTTCCTACTAGGACAAGGACAAGGTTACCGTCATAAGTGCGTTTTTCGATTCCTTCGTAGAGTCGCAGCTGTTTTGCCACTTTTTGGTAATGGTTGTGAATGGACAAAAAGAGGAAGGTTAAGACTAGAATAATTGGGAAGAATGGCCAGATATCACCCAGTCTGAAGAGGAGTAAAATGAGGACAATGGCATAACAAATGATGGCCCCAAGGATATTAGCGAAGGCAGATTTTAAGAAGTTTACTCCTTTTTCCTTTTTCCAATGGCGAATCATCCCAGTCTGAGAAAGGGCAAAGGGAACGAAGACCCCGATAGTATAAAGAGGAATCAAGCGTTCAGTATTCCCATTAAAAATGAGAAGAAGGATCATAGCCCCAAAAGCCAGAGTTAAGATACCATTGGAGTAGCCAAGACGATCCCCTTTTTCCATAAAGAGATGGGGCATGTACTTGTTTTTTGCCATATTGTAGGCCAGCATAGGGAAGGCTGAAAATCCAGTATTTGCAGCTACAGCTAGAATCAAGGCTGTCGAGAACTGGAAGAGATAGTAGCTAGCATGACCAAAAAATGAATCACCAAGAATGCCCTTGGCCATTTGCGAAAGGATGGTTTCTCCGTTTTGAGGCGTGATGCCCATCCAGTAGTTTAGGAAGGTGATGCCTGCAAAAAGAAATCCTAAAATCAGTGACATGATGGTCAAGGTTTGAGCAGCATTCTTTTCTTTTGGAGTTTTGAAAAATGGGACTGCATTTGAAATAGCCTCAACCCCAGTTAGAGAGGCAGAACCGCTAGTAAAGGCTCTCAATAGGAGAACGATGGAAAGGCTTGGAACAGTTTGCCCAATGGTTGAAGTCGCTTGATAGTTTAGGGAGCCTGTAGATAGTTGAAAGAACCCATAAAGCAAGAGAAAGACGGTACTGAAGATAAAGAGGTAGACGGGAATCATCAGAGAGCTGGCAGATTCTTTCAAGCCTCTTAAATTCAAGAGCATGAGCAGGCAGACTAGGAAAATAGAGATATGAAGATTGTAGGGATGGAGGGCAGGGATGGCTGCAGTAATAGCATCAGCTCCAGAAGCAACGGATACGGCTACTGTCAGCATATAGTCAACAAGGAGGCTGCCCCCTGCAATCAAGCCTAGTTCAGGGGAGAGATTTTCCCGAGTGACCATATAAGCCCCACCACCTTGAGGATAGGCGTGAATAATTTGACGATAGGAAATGGTCAAACTAGCGAGGAGTAAGAGGACAAAAATACCGATAGGGAGGCTCCACCAAATAGCGAGAGGAGAGAGACTGACTAAAACGAGAATGACTTGTTCAGGCCCGTAGGCAATAGAAGACAGGGCATCACTGGATAACATTGCAAGTGCCTGCATTTTTCCAAGTAATCCCCCTTCACCATCTGTGAGAGACTTGAGTGGTCGACCGATAAAGGTATATTTTAATTTTCTAAACATTTTCTTTTCCTTTGATGAAAATTTCAATAAGTGTTATTATACTGCTTTGAAAAAAGGCAGTCAAGGGAGAATGACTGGTTTTTGGATATTTTTCCAAGCCGAGGGATGCTATTTTTGGTATAATAGATGGAAGAATGAGGTTAGAAGAGATGATTTTTGATACGCACACACATTTAAATGTAGAAGAATTTGCAGGACGTGAGGAGGAAGAGCTTGCCTTGGCTGCTGAGATGGGTGTGACACAGATGAATATTGTTGGTTTTGATAAACCGACCATTGAGCGAGCCCTAGAGTTAGCAGATGAGTATGAGCAACTCTGCGCAACTATTGGCTGGCATCCAACGGAAGCAGGGACATACACAGACGAGGTCGAAGCTTACTTGCTTAAGAAGCTAAAGCATCCCAAGGTTGTCGCTTTAGGTGAGATTGGTCTGGACTACCATTGGATGACAGCACCTAAGGAAGTGCAGGAACAGGTTTTTCGTCGTCAGATTCAGCTGTCTAAGGATTTGAACTTGCCTTTTGTGGTCCACACTCGTGATGCGCTAGAAGATACTTATGAGATTATCAAGAGTGAGGGCGTTGGTCCTCGTGGTGGGATTATGCATTCATTTTCAGGCTCTCTAGAGTGGGCTGAGAAGTTTATCGAGCTTGGCATGACCATTTCTTTCTCAGGAGTGGTGACCTTTAAGAAAGCGACGGATATCCAAGAGGCTGCTAGAGAGCTTCCTTTAGACAAGATTTTGGTAGAGACGGATGCGCCCTACCTGGCTCCTGTTCCTAAACGTGGCCGTGAGAATAAAACAGCCTACACACGCTATGTGGTGGACTTTATTGCCGACTTGCGTGGGATGACGACCGAGGAATTAGCAGCAGCAACGACTGCAAATGCAGAGCGTATCTTTGGATTGGGCAGCAAGTGATGAAAGAAAAAATTTCCCAAGTCATTGTGGTCGAAGGTCGCGATGATACGGTCAATCTCAAACGTTACTTTGATGTAGAGACCTATGAAACACGAGGTTCCGCAATAAATGACCAGGATATAGAACGCATTCAGCGCCTGCATGAATTGCATGGAGTCATTGTCTTTACAGATCCAGATTTTAATGGGGAGCGGATTCGTCGCATGATTATGACGGCCATTCCAACAGTGCAGCATGCCTTTCTCAAGCGAGATGAGGCTGTTCCCAAATCCAAATCCAAGGGACGTTCTCTGGGAATCGAACACGCCAGCTATGAAGATCTAAAAACAGCGCTGGCTCAGGTGACAGAACAATTTGAAAACGAGAACGAGTTTGACATCAGTCGTGGTGACTTGATTCGCCTAGGTTTCCTAGCGGGAGCAGACAGCCGTAGGCGCCGAGAGTATTTAGGCGAACAGCTCCGCATCGGCTATTCCAACGGCAAGCAACTCCTCAAGCGTTTAGAGTTGTTTGGCGTAACCTTGGCAGAAGTGGAAGAAGCTATGGAAAGTTATGATAATAGCTAGATAGCCCAAAAATACAAAGGGAATGTGTTACAATAGAAGTGAATAGATTGAGATGCTGGCTGTATGGGAACTGGTGTCCTACCTCATAAGATAGAACTTGAAATTTCTGAAGATATGTTGAAAGTCTATATAGATTTATCTACGGAAGAGGGATGAGTAGAATTCCATATCTTACTTTTAAAAAATTGAAAGGAAACAACATGGCCAATAGAAGCCATATTTACTTAAAAAACGGAGATGAAGCCCGTATTCTAACAGAGGGAATTTACACAATACCTTATTTTTGGCAATTGTTTTGGGATGAAGAAGATTTAAAAGCTCCTATTGCTCTCTGGGAAACAGCAGAAAAACTCGAAGAAGATGAAGAGGAAGCAGAAAAGTTTTACCAAGAGCAGAATGTAGATATCTTACTTTCTATTGAAAAATTCCAGCAAAATGCCCTCCAAAATCGGTCTTTTTTAGAAGAAAATGCCCCGCAAGCCTTGCAACTATATGATGCCTTTGTTCGTTATATTCTTGCAAATGTCAAAGACGGTGATGTGCTTGGATTTGATGTTTTGGATGTAGTTTTTATGAATCAAGTGTCTGTAGTTTCTGATAAACTGTTAAAAAATATCCGAGCTATTCAGGAAAATCAACCAGAAGATTTGGATTTTTCTCTAACGGATAAGAACCTAATTGGCCTTGCTATGGGTTTTCCTGATTATTATGCTTCAGAATTATTGCCAGAAGACAATATTCTAGATTCGGTTGCCTATCAGGATGAATTGAAGAAAATGAACCCCCAAGAAGATAAGAAAGCGCTTGATATGACTGGATCCGATTCAAACAAGCATCGTATTCATTTTGTGTTTTGGATTGTATTGGTACTAGGAATTATATGGGTTCTATATATTGTTTTTAGCTAATAAATAGAAAAGAGAATAAATGAGAATTGCAGATTATAGCGTGACCAAGGCAGTGCTGGAGCGTCACGGTTTTACCTTTAAAAAGTCCTTCGGGCAAAATTTCCTGACGGATACCAATATCCTTCAAAAAATCGTGGATACGGCTGAAATTGATGACCAGGTCAATGTCATCGAAATCGGGCCAGGGATTGGTGCCTTGACAGAATTTTTGGCAGAGCGTGCAGCTCAAGTCATGGCCTTTGAGATCGACCACCGTTTGGTACCGATTTTGGCGGATACCCTGCGTGATTTTGACAATGTGACAGTAGTCAACGAGGATATTCTCAAAGTTGACTTGGCGCAACATATCCAGAATTTCAAAAATCCAGAATTGCCAATTAAAGTAGTAGCCAACTTGCCCTACTATATCACGACACCTATTCTCATGCACTTGATTGAAAGTGGCATTCCTTTTAGTGAGTTTGTCGTTATGATGCAAAAAGAAGTGGCGGATCGCATCTCAGCACAGCCAAATACCAAGGCTTACGGTAGTTTGTCGATTGCTGTCCAGTATTATATGACAGCCAAGGTTGCCTTCATCGTGCCTCGTACGGTCTTTGTGCCAGCCCCAAACGTGGACTCAGCCATTTTGAAAATGGTACGCCGTCCAGAGCCGGCTGTAGCAGTAAAAGATGAGAACTTCTTCTTTAAGGTTTCCAAGGCTAGCTTCACTCATCGTCGCAAGACCTTATGGAATAACTTAACAGGCTACTTTGGCAAGACTGATGAAGTCAAGGACAAGCTGACCAAGGCCTTGGACCAAGCAGGTTTGTCACCAAGTGTACGTGGTGAAGCTCTCAGCTTAGAAGAATTTGCTAGCCTTTCAGATGCGCTTAAAGGACAAGGACTCTAAGATGCAGGGACAAATCATTAAAGCCTTGGCAGGATTCTACTATGTAGAGAGTGGTGGTAAAGTTTATCAGACACGTGCGCGTGGGAATTTTCGTAAAAAAGGCCACACACCCTATGTTGGGGATTGGGTAGACTTTTCTGCCGAGGAAAACTCAGAAGGCTATATTCTCAAAATCCACGAACGGAAAAATAGCCTGGTCCGTCCGCCTATTGTCAATATTGACCAAGCTGTGGTGATCATGTCGGCTAAGGAGCCGGATTTTAACAGCAATTTGCTGGATCGCTTCTTGGTTCTCTTGGAACACAAGGGCATCCATCCTATCGTCTATATTTCTAAAATGGACTTGCTGGAAGATAGAGGAGAACTGGATTTTTACCAGCAGACTTACGGTGACATTGGCTATGACTTTGTGACCCGTAAGGAAGAACTCCTGCCCTTGTTGACAGGAAAAGTGACGGTCTTTATGGGGCAGACAGGTGTTGGAAAATCAACCCTCCTCAATAAAATCGCACCAGACCTCAATCTTGAAACAGGAGAAATCTCAGACAGTCTGGGTCGCGGTCGTCATACCACTCGAGCTGTTAGTTTTTACAACCTCAATGGTGGTAAAATCGCGGACACACCAGGATTTTCATCGCTGGATTATGAAGTGTCAACAGCAGAAGACCTCAATCAGACCTTTCCAGAGATTGCTAGTGTCAGTCGAGACTGTAAATTCCGTACCTGTACCCATACCCATGAGCCGTCCTGTGCGGTCAAGCCAGCTGTAGAAGAGGGCATCATTGCCAGCTTCCGTTTTGACAACTACCTACAATTCCTCAGCGAAATTGAAAATCGCAGAGAAACCTATAAAAAAGTCAGCAAAAAAATTCCAAAATAAGGAGAAACCCATGTCTCAATACAAGATTGCTCCGTCAATTCTGGCAGCAGATTATGCCAACTTTGAACGTGAAATCAAACGCCTAGAAGCAACTGGTGCAGAATACGCCCATATCGATATTATGGATGGTCACTTTGTACCACAAATCAGTTTTGGTGCAGGTGTGGTCGAGGCTCTTCGCCCTCATAGCAAGATGGTCTTTGACTGCCACTTGATGGTGGCTAATCCTGAGCACCATTTAGAAGACTTTGCGCGTGCAGGTGCAGATATTATCAGCATTCATGTCGAAGCAACGCCTCATATCCATGGTGCTCTTCAAAAGATTCGTTCGCTCGGTGTTAAACCTTCGGTGGTTATCAATCCTGGTACGCCGGTTGAAGCTATCAAACACGTACTTCACCTAGTTGACCAAGTTTTGGTCATGACGGTTAACCCTGGCTTCGGCGGGCAAGCCTTTCTACCTGAAACCATGGATAAGATTCGCGAGTTGGTTGCCCTTCGTGAGGAAAAAGGTTTGAACTTTGAGATCGAAGTGGATGGTGGGATTGATGATCAAACCATTTCTCAGGCTAAAGAAGCTGGTGCTACCGTTTTTGTAGCAGGATCCTATGTCTTTAAGGGAGATATCAATGAACGAGTGCAAACTCTCAGAAAACAACTGGACTAGGGTTGCCGTTTTTGCAGGCGGAGATCGCGGTCATTATCGGACGGATTTTGATTGCTTTGTCGGTGTGGATCGAGGCTCGCTCTGGGTCTTGGAAGAAGACCTGCCTCTCGCTCTAGCAGTTGGGGATTTTGATTCGGTGACTGCAGACGAACGTCAGGTGATTCAAAAACGTGCCCAGCACTTTGTTCAAGCCCAGCCAGAAAAGGATGATACGGATCTGGAACTAGCACTTTTAACGATTTTTGAAAAAAATCCTCAAGGCCAAGTGACCATTTTTGGGGCTTTGGGTGGTCGTATTGATCATATGCTGGCTAATGTCTTTCTGCCTAGCAATCCCAAGTTGGCACCCTATATGCGCCAGATAGCGATTGAGGATGGGCAAAACTTGATTGCCTATTGTCCAGAAGGAACCAGTCAGCTAGAGCCCCGTTCAGACTACGATTATCTAGCTTTTATGCCAGTTCGGGATAGTCAGTTGACCATTATCGGAGCCAAGTACGAATTGACTGAGGAAAATTTTTTCTTTAAAAAAGTGTACGCTTCTAACGAATATATAGATAGGGAAGTTTCGATAACTTGCCCTGATGGCTATGTGGTTGTCTTGCATAGCAAGGACAGGAGGTAGGATGGAGACTGTATTACTATTATTATTAATTGCCAACCTAGCTGGGCTCTTTCTCATTTGGCAAAGGCAGGATAAGCAAGACAAGTACCTAGCCAAGAGCTTGGAGGATCAGGCAGACAATCTTTCAGACCAACTGGATTATCGCTTTGAACAAGCTAGGCAAGCCAGTCAGCTGGACCAAAAAGACTTGGAAGTGGCTGTCAGCGACCGTTTGCAAGAAGTGCGAATGGAGTTGCATCAAGGCCTGACTCAAGTTAGACAGGAGATGAACGAGAATCTCCTTCAAACCAGAGATAAGACCGACCAACGCCTTCAAGCCCTGCAAGAATCAAATGAGCAACGTTTGGAACAAATGCGTCAGACAGTCGAGGAAAAGTTGGAAAAGACCTTGCAGACGCGCTTGCAGGCTTCCTTCGAGACCGTTTCCAAACAACTGGAGTCGGTCAACCGAGGTTTGGGAGAAATGCAGACAGTTGCCCGCGATGTCGGTGCACTTAACAAGGTTCTCTCTGGAACCAAGACGCGAGGGATTCTGGGAGAATTGCAACTGGGGCAAATCATTGAAGACATCATGACACCTGCCCAGTACGAACGAGAATACGCAACGGTTGAAAACTCTAGCGAGCGAGTAGAGTATGCCATCAAGTTACCTGGCCAAGGCGACCAGGTAACTGTCTATTTGCCGATTGACTCCAAGTTTCCACTGGCGGATTATTACCGCTTAGAAGAAGCCTATGAAGCAGGTGATAAGGACGAAATTGAACGCTGTCGTAAATCGCTTTTAGCAAGCGTTAAGCGTTTCGCCAAGGATATCAAGAGCAAGTATCTATCTCCTCCTAGGACGACCAATTTTGGAGTCTTGTTTGTTCCGACAGAAGGTCTTTATTCAGAAATCGTCCGTAATCCGGTCTTCTTTGATGATTTGAGACGGGAGGAGCAGATTATTGTCGCAGGTCCAAGTACCCTATCAGCCCTGCTCAACTCTCTATCAGTTGGCTTCAAGACTCTCAATATCCAAAAGAGTGCCGACCATATCAGCAAAACCCTAGCTAGTGTCAAGACCGAGTTTGGCAAGTTCGGAGGCATTCTGGTCAAGGCACAAAAACATCTTCAACATGCCTCTGGCAATATTGATGAATTATTAAACCGTCGCACCACAGCTATCGAGCGAACGCTCCGTCACATTGAGTTATCAGAAGGTGAGCCTGCGCTTGATCTACTCCATTTCCAAGAAAATGAGGAAGAATATGAAGATTAGTCACATGAAAAAAGATGAGCTGTTTGAAGGTTTTTACCTGATCAAATCAGCTGACCTGAGACAGACGCGTGCTGGGAAAAATTACCTAGCCTTTACCTTCCAAGACGATAGTGGCGAGATTGAAGGAAAACTCTGGGATGCCCAACCTCATAATGTTGAGGCCTTTACTGCAGGGAAAGTCGTCCACATGCAGGGACGTCGAGAAGTTTATAACAACACTCCTCAAGTCAATCAAATCACGCTTCGCTTGCCTCAGCCTGGGGAACCCAATGATCCAGCTGATTTCAAGGTTAAGTCACCAGTCGATGTCAAGGAAATCCGTGACTACATGTCGCAAATGATTTTCAAAATTGAAAATCCTGTCTGGCAACGTATCGTTCGTAGTCTCTACACCAAGTATGATAAGGAATTCTACTCCTATCCAGCTGCCAAGACTAACCACCATGCCTTTGAAACTGGTTTGGCTTTTCACACGGCAACCATGGTGCGCTTGGCAGATGCCATTAGCGACATCTATCCTCAGCTCAATAAGAGCCTCCTCTATGCTGGGATTATGTTGCACGACTTGGCCAAGGTTTTAGAACTCAGTGGTCCGGATCAAACCGAGTATACAGTGCGAGGTAATCTTCTTGGGCATATCGCTCTCATTGATAGTGAAATTACCAAGACAGTTATGGAACTCGGCATCGATGATACCAGAGAAGAAGTGGTGCTACTGCGCCATGTGATTCTCAGTCATCATGGCTTGCTGGAGTATGGAAGTCCAGTCCGTCCACGCATTATGGAGGCAGAGATTATTCATATGATTGACAATCTAGATGCCAGCATGATGATGATGTCAACAGCTCTAGCTTTGGTGGACAAAGGAGAGATGACCAATAAAATCTTCGCTATGGACAATCGTTCCTTCTATAAACCAGATTTAGATTAATAATTTAAGAAAAACGAGCATTTTTTACGCAATAATGTTCGTTTTTTTATGTGAATATGGTATAATGGATAAAATATCAAAATTAAATGGAATGGTAAATAGAAATGAAATTAAGAAGAAGTGATCGGATGGTTGTCATTTCCAACTATTTGATTAATAATCCATACAAACTAACCAGTCTCAATACCTTTGCGGAAAAGTACGAATCTGCTAAATCATCGATCTCAGAGGACATCGTGATTATCAAGCGAGCCTTTGAAGAAATCGAAATCGGTCATATCCAGACAGTGACTGGAGCAGGTGGTGGGGTTATCTTTACACCATCCATCTCTAGCCATGAAGCCAAAGAAATGATCGCGGACTTGCGTGATAAGCTTTCAGAAAGCGACCGTATCTTGCCAGGTGGCTATATTTACCTATCTGATTTGCTCAGTACACCTGCCATTTTGAAAAATATTGGTCGTATCATTGCCAAGAGCTTTATGGACCAAAAAATCGATGCCGTTATGACAGTAGCAACAAAAGGTGTGCCACTCGCAAATGCAGTTGCCAATGTCCTCAATGTTCCATTTGTCATTGTGCGCCGTGACTTGAAAATTACCGAAGGTTCAACGGTCAGCGTCAACTATGTTTCAGGTTCCAGCGGTGACCGTATTGAGAAAATGTTCCTTTCAAAACGCAGCCTCAAGGCAGGCAGTCGTGTCTTGATTGTGGATGACTTCTTGAAAGGCGGCGGAACTGTCAATGGGATGATCAGTCTCTTACGTGAGTTTGACTCTGAATTGGCTGGTGTTGCAGTCTTTGCAGATAATGCCCAAGAGGAACGTGAAAAGCAGTTTGATTATAAGTCACTCTTGAAAGTAACCAATATTGATGTTAAGAACCAATCCATCGATGTTGAGATTGGAAATATCTTTGACGAAGACAAATAAGAGATAGAACTAAAGGTTGGAACGATTGTCCCAGCCTTTCTTTGCAAACAGAATAGAAGGATGCTTATGAAAACACCATTTATCAGCCGTGAAGATTTAGAAACAATTGTTGCAGAGTTCCCGACTCCGTTTCACTTATATGATGAGAAGGGAATTCGCGAAAAAGCGCGAGCAGTCAACAAGGCTTTTTCCTGGAACAAGGGCTTTAAGGAATATTTTGCAGTCAAGGCGACTCCAACCCCTGCCATCTTGAAAATCCTCCAAGAGGAAGGTTGCGGTGTGGACTGTTCTAGTTACGTGGAACTTTTAATGAGCCATAAACTGGATTTTCCCGGTTCTGAAATCATGTTCTCTTCTAACAACACGCCTGACAAGGAATATGCCTATGCGCGTGAGTTAGGTGCGACCATTAACTTGGATGCCTTTGAAGACATTGAACATCTAGAGCGAGCGGCAGGCATTCCAGAAATCATCTCTTGTCGATACAATCCTGGAGGCGTTTTTGAATTAGGAACAGACATTATGGACAATCCTGGGGAAGCCAAGTTTGGTATGACCAAGGATCAACTCTTTGAAGCCTTTGCTATCTTGAAGGAAAAAGGAGCCAAGACTTTTGGGATTCACTCTTTCCTAGCATCCAATACCGTGACCCATTTCTACTATCCAGAGTTGGCCCGTCAGCTCTTTGAATTAGCTGTGGAAATTAAAGAAAAATTGGGCATTTCACTAGACTTTATCAATCTTTCAGGTGGGATCGGAGTCAACTACCGCCCAGACCAGGAGCCAAATGATATTGCAATGATTGGTGAGGGTGTGCGTAAGGTTTATGAAGAAGTCCTCACGCCGGCAGGGCTTGGTCAGGTCAAGATTTTTACTGAATTAGGCCGCTTTATGCTGGCACCTCACGGGGTTCTCGTTACCAAAGTCACCCATAAAAAGAAAACCTACCGTACCTATCTAGGTGTGGATGCATCAGCAGTCAATCTCATGCGCCCAGCCATGTACGGTGCCTACCACCATATCACTAATCTGACCCATCCAGACGGCCCTGTTGAGGTCGTAGATGTGGTTGGATCGCTCTGTGAGAACAATGATAAATTTGCCATCAATCGCGAACTACCTCATACAGAAATAGGTGATTTGCTGGTGATTCATGATACAGGTGCACATGGATTCTCCATGGGTTACCAGTACAATGCCAAACTGCGTTCTGCAGAAATCCTCTATACCGAGGAAAGGAAAGCTCGCCAAATCCGCCGTGCAGAGCGTCCTGAGGACTATTTCGCAACCTTGTATGGTTTTGATTTTGAATCGGATTATTAAAAGAAATTGAAAATGAAAGTGAAAAACAGATTGCTTTCTAAAAAATAGACAAAAAAATCTTGTTTTTCATCTTACTCGTGATATAATAAAACTATAAAACGGTTTCAAGGAAGGTGACGGTATGTCTGAAGAAACAATTGACTATGGACAAGTGACAGGAATGGTGCATTCGACAGAGAGTTTTGGGGCGGTAGATGGCCCCGGGATTCGTTTCATTGTCTTTTTGCAGGGTTGTCACATGCGTTGCCAGTACTGCCATAACCCTGATACATGGGCTATGGAGACCAATAAATCACGCGAACGGACAGTAGACGATGTCTTGACAGAAGCCCTTCGCTACCGTGGTTTCTGGGGAGACAAGGGGGGAATCACTGTTAGTGGAGGAGAAGCCCTCTTACAGATTGATTTCCTAATTGCCCTCTTTACCAAGGCCAAGGAAAAAGGAATCCACTGTACCTTGGATACCTGTGCCCTTCCGTTCCGTAATAAACCACGTTATCTCGAAAAGTTTAATAAACTCATGGCGGTGACAGATTTGGTTCTCTTGGATATCAAGGAAATCAACGATGAACAACACAGAATTGTTACCAGCCAAACCAATAAAAACATCTTGGCTTGTGCAAAATATCTATCAGATATTGGGAAGCCTGTGTGGATTCGCCATGTGCTGGTTCCAGGCTTGACAGATAGAGATGAGGACTTGATCGAACTTGGTAAATTCGTCAAAACCCTCAAAAACGTTGATAAGTTTGAAATTCTACCTTATCACACTATGGGAGAATTCAAGTGGCGTGAACTTGGAATTCCATACTCACTTGAAGGGGTAAAACCACCAACAGCAGACCGTGTCAAGAATGCCAAAAAACTCATGGATACAGAAAGCTATCAAGACTATATGAAACGTGTACATGGATAAAAAAGAAGCCTGATGGAAACATCAGGCTTTTGTGATGCAAAAAAGGCCTAGCCTTTCAGCTAAGCCGTTACTTTATTTTCTAGAATGTTGTTTACCAGCATTACGTTTTTTATGTTTCTTAGTAGTCGTAATTGCAGTTACTTGGTTAGGAGTGATATCTTTTCGCCCGCCTGTAGTTGATGCTGAACTTGCTTTTGGTGGATTTTTGGCAAATTCTTCACGTACTTTTTGACGAAGTTTTGGACGAACAACATAGTTAACGATGAACTGTTGGAGAATCATCATGAAACCACCGACAACCCAGTAAAGTGTCACACTGGCTGGTGCGAAGAGGGAGAAGACGACAATCATGAGTGGGCTCATGTAAATCATTTTCTTGAGTTGATCTCTTTGCATCTCGTCTTCTACTCCGTGAAGTGAAAGGAGTGATTGGAGATAGTAGAGGATACCAGCGAAGGCGACAAGGATCATACTTGGAGAACCGAGATTGATACCCAAGAAGGTAGAGCTAGATACTCCATCAGTATACTGGGCTGCAAAGTAGATAGCAGAGAAGAAAGGCATCTGAATGAGGATAGGGAAGCATCCTACACCACCGAACATGCTGATGCCGTTTTCTTTTTGTGCAGCAAAGAGAGCCTGTTGTGCTTCTAGTTTTTCTTCCTGAGTTGTTGCCTCTTTAAGGCGTGTTTGATGTGGTTCGAGCACATGTTTGAGAGCATTCATCTTTTCAGAGTGAAGCGTTGCCTTCCATGATTGGTAGATACCAAGTGGCAAAATAATCAAACGTACGATAATGGTTACGATAATGATAGCCACACCAAAGCCTAGACCTTTATCAGTAGCGAAGTATTTGATAGCCTCTGCCATAGGCGATCCGATAGTGTTCCAGATAAAACCAGTAGGTTGTCCTGTTGCTTTGTCTACTTGGACACAGCCTGTCAAGATAAGTAGCATAGCCACTCCCATAGCTGAGAGGGCAAAACGTTTAATAGATTTCAATGTTTTCATTCCTTCTTTAAAAATTATACCTTTCTATTCTACTGTTTTTTTGTAAAATATACAATAGTTCTGGAGACCTAATTTGCGACTTTGAAGTCTGGATAGGATGAAAAGTTGCTCATCTGCACATCTAGATAGGTAACTTTTGAAAAGGGTGTCGGACCTTTTCGGATTTCTTGGATAAATTTTGCCATAGTGGCAGAGGAGTCTGCCTGAGCAAGAATTTCCACTGTGCCATCGTCGTTATTCCATACCCGACCAGTGATGCCACCGATTTCAAGAGCTAAAGTATAAACACCCCAGCGAAAACCAACACCCTGTACTCTGCCTTGGGCAATCATTCTAACCTTTTGCATACCAAACCCCTTTGATTGTGTTATAATGTTTCTATGACTATTATAACCTCAAAAGCCAATTCAGTGGTAAAAAATGCCAAGAAATTGCATCAAAAAAAATATCGAAAGTCTGCCTATTTGATTGAAGGTTGGCACTTATTTGAAGAAGCTGTTCAAGCTGGGGTGAGGATTGAGAAGATCTTTGCTCTGGAAAGTTACCGAGGTCAGTTAGCTGCTTTTTCTCAAACTATCTGGGTTTCAGAGGAGATTTTGCGGGATTTAGCAGATACGCAAACCCCTCAAGGCATTGTCGCGGTGATTCAAAAAGAGGAAGTAGGACTGCCTGATTTCCGTCAGGGTAAGTTTCTGTTTTTAGAAGACATCCAAGATCCTGGTAATGTGGGTACCATGATTCGGACTGCGGATGCTGCAGGTTTTACAGGGGTTATTGTCTCAGACAAGTCAGCAGATATCTACAGTCTCAAGACCTTACGTTCCATGCAAGGAAGTCATTTTCACTTGCCCATCTATCGGATGCCCGTTGCCGCTTTTGTAGAAGAGGCAAAGAAGAGCAACTTGCCCATTCTAGCAACGACCTTATCCAAAGAATCCAAGGACTATCGTGAGCTTTCTCCCTTAGAAAACTTTGCTTTAGTCATGGGAAATGAAGGACAGGGGATTAGTTCTGTCATGGCTGAGAGTGCTGATCAGCTGGTTCATATTGGCATGAAAGGCCAAGCAGAGAGTCTCAACGTGGCAGTTGCCGCAGGTATATTGATGTTTTATTTTAGCTGATTTATAAAATCTTTGTTATAATCAAGACATATTTATAGAGAAAAGGAGAATCAGAATGAATCAAACGATTATTCAAGAACGTTCAGGTCTCAATCAATTTTACGCTAAGGTTTATGCCTTTGTGGGACTTGGGATTGGTCTATCGGCTCTCGTGTCAGCTTTGATGTTGACAGTCTTTCAGTCCCAATTGGTCTACTTTTTAATGCATGGCCGTCTCTGGCTGATGATTGCAACTTTTGCAGAACTTGCTCTGGTCTTTGTTGCAAGTAGCATGGCTGCGAAGAACAGCCCAGCAGCTCTCCCAGTATTTTTAGTTTATTCTGTTTTAAATGGATTTACGCTTAGTTTTGTCGTAGCCTTCTATACACCTGGGACCGTCTTATCAGCCTTTGTATCTAGTGCCCTTCTCTTCTTTGTCATGGCGGTAATCGGAATTTTCACCAAGAAAGATTTGGGTGGAATGGGACGAGCTTTGATGGCGGCGCTTGTCGGCCTCATCATTGCCATGGTTGTGAATCTATTTTTAGCCAATAGCTTCTTTGACTACATGATTAGTATTGCCATGGTCTTGGTCTTCTCAGGTTTGATTGCTTGGGACAACCAAAAGATTCGCTATGTTTATGAGCAGTCACGAGGACAAGTAGCGACAGGTTGGGTCATCTCAATGGCACTCAGCATTTACCTAGACTTTATCAACCTCTTCCTTAGCATCTTACGAATCTTTGGTCGAAACGATTAATGAATGACAGAGTCAGTGTTTGAAAGAGCACTGACTTTTTCTCATTTACTCTTTTCTTTTCTTGGAAATAGGTGTATAATGCTTTTAACTAATTTTTGAGGAGTCGTTTATGAAGAAAAGTTTTATCCATCAGCAAGAAGAGATTTCCTTTGTCAAAAACACCTTTACCCAGTATTTGAAAGATAAGTTAGAAGTTGTTGAAGTTCAAGGTCCCATCTTGAGCAAGGTTGGTGATGGGATGCAGGACAACCTGTCCGGTGTCGAACATCCAGTATCCGTAAAGGTCTTGCAGATTCCAGATGAAACCTATGAAGTCGTTCACTCACTAGCCAAATGGAAACGCCACACCTTGGCTCGCTTTGGTTTTGGAGAAGGTGAAGGTCTATTTGTTCATATGAAGGCCCTTCGTCCAGATGAAGATTCGCTTGATGCGACTCACTCTGTTTATGTGGACCAGTGGGATTGGGAAAAAGTGATTCCAAATGGTCAACGCAATATCGCTTATCTCAAAGAAACCGTTGAGAAGATTTACAAGGCTATTCGTCTGACAGAGCTAGCCGTAGAAGCGCGCTATGATATTGAATCCATCTTGCCAAAACAAATCACCTTTATCCATACAGAAGAGTTGGTGGAACGCTATCCAGATTTGACACCGAAAGAGCGTGAAAATGCAATCTGTAAAGAGTTTGGTGCTGTCTTCTTGATTGGTATTGGTGGCGAGTTGCCTGATGGCAAACCTCATGACGGCCGTGCACCTGACTACGATGACTGGACAACAGAGTCTGAAAATGGCTACAAAGGGTTGAATGGCGATATTCTAGTTTGGAACGAATCTCTTGGTTGTGCCTTTGAACTTTCCTCAATGGGGATTCGGGTAGATGAGGATACACTTCGTCGCCAGGTGGCTCTTACAGGAGACGAAGATCGGCTTGAGCTGGAATGGCATAGAGCCCTGCTTAACGGTCTTTTCCCACTGACAATCGGTGGGGGTATCGGACAGTCTCGGATGGCCATGTTCTTGCTTCGCAAGAAACACATTGGAGAAGTTCAGACTAGTGTTTGGCCTCAAGAAGTCCGCGATACTTACGAAAATATTTTGTAGAGAATCGAACCGCAAGGTTCGGTTTTCTTTCTCTTTTTGCCTATAATTTGGTATAATAAACGGTATGAAAATCGTATCAGGAATCTACGGAGGGCGTCCTCTCAAGACGCTAGAAGGAAAGACGACGAGGCCGACATCGGATAAGGTGCGTGGAGCTATCTTTAACATGATAGGTCCCTATTTTGATGGTGGTCGTGTATTGGATCTCTATGCTGGCAGTGGCGGCTTATCTATTGAGGCAGTCTCGCGTGGGATGTCCCATGCTGTCTTAGTGGAACGGGATCGAAAGGCACAAGCTATCATCGCTGAAAATATCCAAATGACCAAGGAAGTTTCCAAATTTCAGCTCTTAAAGATGGAGGCTGAACGAGCCTTGGAGCATGTGAATGGTCCCTTTGACCTGGTCTTTTTAGATCCTCCCTATGCCAAGGAACAAATCGTTGCAGATATCGAAAAAATGGCAGAAAGAAACCTTTTCTCCGAAGATATCATGGTTGTCTGTGAAACCGATAAGTCTGTAGAACTACCAGAAGAAATCGCCTGCTTAGGTATCTGGAAGGAAAAAATATATGGGATTAGTAAGGTGACGGTCTATGTCAGATAAAATTGGATTATTTACAGGATCATTTGATCCGATGACAAATGGACATCTGGATATCATTGAACGTGCCAGCAAACTCTTTGATAAGCTCTATGTCGGGGTGTTCTACAATCCCCACAAACAAGGCTTTCTCCCTGTTGAAAATCGCAAACGAGCAGTTGAAAAAGCGGTGGCGCATTTAGATAATATAGAGGTGCTGGCTTCTCATGACCAACTGGTCGTCGATGTTGCAAGAAGACTGGGTGCTAAGACCATTGTCCGTGGCTTGCGGAATGCCACCGACTTGCAATACGAGTCTAGTTTTGATTACTACAATCATCAACTGGCTCCAGAAATCGAAACGATTTACCTATATAGTCGCCCAGAGCATCTTTATATTAGCTCTTCGGCCGTGAGAGAACTTCTGAAGTTTGGTCAGGAGATTCAGCAATATGTCCCAAACAGTGTTGTGGAGGAATTAGAACATGAAGAAAAAAACTAGATGGCCCTTATATGTCATCCTAGCACTAGTATTGACTTTTTTAGCCTTTGTAGTACCTTTACCTTACTACATAGAAGTTCCAGGTGGAGCGGAAGATATTCGTCGCGTTTTGAAAGTCAATGAAACAGAAGACATAGAAGCAGGAGCTTACCAGTTTGTAACAGTCGGTATTCGACACGCAACCCTATCGCATCTTGTCTATGCTTGGTTAACACCTTTTACGGATATTCGAAGTGCCAAGGAGACTACGGGTGGTTCTACGGATGCGGAGTTTATGCGGATCAATCAGTTCTATATGCAAACTTCTCAAAACATGGCCAAGTATCAAGGATTGAAGACGGCTGGTAAGGATATTGAACTCAAGTATCTGGGAGTTTATGTCTTGACCGTGACGGACAATTCAACTTTTAAGGGCATTCTGAACATTGCAGATACCGTGACGGCTGTTAATGACAAAACATTTGACAGTTCAAAAGACTTGGTCGACTATGTTAATTCTCAACAATTAGGAGATACGGTCAAGGTAACCTATGAAGAAGACGGAAAAGTCAAGTCTGCTGAAGGTAAAATTATCACTCTCGAAAACGGGAAAAACGGGATTGGAATTGGTCTGATTGACCGTACAGAAGTGACCAGTGACGTTCCCATTCGCTTCTCCACAGCTGGTATCGGTGGCCCCAGTGCAGGTCTCATGTTTAGTCTAGCTATCTACACCCAGATAGCAGATCCAGGACTTCGTAATGGTCGCATCGTTGCGGGAACGGGAACCATTGATCGCGATGGAAATGTTGGCGACATCGGTGGAATTGACAAAAAAGTGGTTGCAGCCTCTCGTCAGGGAGCCAACGTCTTTTTTGCTCCTGACAATCCAGTCACCGAAGAAGCAAAAAAAGCAGACCCCAATGCGAAAAGCAACTATGAAACAGCTTTAGAAGCTGCTAAAATGATCAAAACAGAGATGAAAATCGTTCCTGTTAAGACCCTGCAGGATGCGATTGATTACCTTAAAAACAATCCCTAATTTGTAGAAAAATCGAAAACTAGCGCGCAAGCGGATAAGATGGTATAATAGTCAAATGGTTCAATTATTATTCACTCTAAGTAGTCATATACTCTTTATTTATTTGAGTTTTTACCTTTTAAAAGATCTTGTAAGATGGGAAAAGGTTTTAAAAGTGACCTCTACTAACGCAAAAAAAGTTCGTTTGTTGGTAGGCTTCTTTAGTATTGTAATGGGCTACATCTTGAGTTCATTCTTTATCAGTTTATACCAACTGTGGCAAGAAGCGCTTAGAGGACTATTATAAAATCAAAAGTAAAGGAAACAACTATGGAAAAAATTGTGGTTCAAGGCGGGGATAATCGTCTGGTCGGGAGTGTGACGATCGAGGGAGCAAAGAATGCAGTCTTGCCCTTGTTGGCAGCGACTATTCTAGCAAGCAAGGGTAAGACAGTCTTGCAGAACGTCCCAATCTTGTCAGATGTGTTCACCATGAATCAAGTAGTTCGTGGTCTGAATGCCAAGGTGGACTTTGATGAGGAAGCTCATATTGTCGAGGTCGATGCGACTGGTGATATCACGGAGGAAGCTCCTTATAAATATGTCAGCAAGATGCGAGCATCCATCGTTGTCTTGGGACCAATCCTTGCTCGTGTAGGCCATGCCAAAGTTTCTATGCCAGGGGGGTGCACCATCGGGAGTCGCCCGATCGACCTCCACCTCAAAGGTTTGGAAGCTATGGGGGCAAAAATCACTCAGGCAGCTGGTTACATCGAAGCCAAGGCAGACCACTTGCATGGCGCTCATATCTACATGGACTTCCCTAGTGTCGGCGCAACACAAAACCTCATGATGGCAGCAACTCTAGCTGATGGTGTAACGGTCATTGAAAATGCTGCGCGTGAGCCAGAAATTGTTGATCTCGCTATCTTCCTTAATGAAATGGGAGCCAAGGTCAAGGGAGCTGGCACAGAAACAATCACCGTGATTGGTGTTGAGGAACTCCATGGTACGACCCACAATGTGGTACAGGACCGTATCGAAGCCGGAACCTTTATGGTGGCTGCAGCTATGACAGGTGGGGATGTTCTCGTTCGTGATGCAGTATGGGAGCATAATCGCCCCTTGATTTCAAAACTACTTGAGATGGGTGTTGAAGTGACAGAGGAATCTGAAGGTATTCGTGTTCGTTCTCAACTTGAAAATCTCAAGGCTGTTCATGTAAAAACCTTGCCACATCCAGGATTTCCAACAGATATGCAGGCACAATTTACAGCTCTGATGACAGTCGCAAAAGGGGAATCCACCATGGTGGAAACGGTGTTTGAGAATCGCTTCCAACACTTGGAGGAAATGCGCCGTATGGGCTTGCATTCAGAGATTATCCGTGACACAGCTCGTATTGTAGGGGGGCAGGCTTTACAGGGGGCAGAAGTTTTATCAACGGACCTTCGCGCTAGTGCTGCTTTGATTTTGACAGGTTTGGTGGCGCAGGGAGAAACAGTTGTTGGTAAGTTAGTCCACCTTGATAGAGGTTATTACCGCTTCCATGAGAAATTGGCTCAGCTAGGAGCGAAGATTCAGCGAATTGAGGCAAATGATGAAGAAGAATAAAAACTTACGCTATGTACTCCGTCGCCTACTGTTGATTTTTATTGTTCTCTTGATAGGTTTCCTTGCTTTAGGAATCGGCTTGATGGTTGGCTATGGCATCCTAGGAAAGGGACAGGATCCGTGGGCTATCTTGTCTCCAGCAAAGTGGCAGGAATTGATTAGCAAATTTACAGGAAATTAGACTGGGAGACCAGTCTTTTTCTAAAGAAATAAGGAGAAAAATGGACAAAAAAACAAGACAGACTTTGATAGGGTTACTTATATTCTTACTCTTGGCTGCTGGAAGCTATTATATCAAGCAGATGCAGTCGGCATCAAATAGCCCTCGAACTAAGGTTAGTCAGAAAAAACAAGCTTCAGAAGCTCCCAGTCAGGAGCTGGCTGAAAGTGTCTTAACTGAGTCGATAAAGAACCAAATCAAGGGGGACCTCGAGTGGAATGGAGCAGGGGCCTTTGTTGTCAATGACAATAAAACCAATCTAGATGCCAAGGTTTCAAGCAAACCCTATGCGGATAATAAAACAAAGACAGTTGGAAAAGAAACAGTCCCGACTGTTGCCAATGCCATCTTATCCAAAACGACTCGGCAGTATAAGAATCGTGAAGAGACTGGAAATGGCTCCACCTCTTGGACGCCACCGGGATGGCATCAGGTCAAGAATCTAAAGGGGGCTTACACGCATGCTGTAGATAGAGGGCACCTGTTGGGCTATGCCTTGATAGGTGGTTTGGATGGCTTTGATGCCTCTACCAGCAATCCCAAGAATATTGCGGTCCAGACAGCTTGGGCAAACCAAGCGCAGGCTGAGGATTCGACAGGTCAGAACTACTATGAGAGTTTGGTCAGAAAAGCCTTGGACAAAAATAAGAGGGTCCGTTACCGCGTGACACTCCATTATGCGACAAATGAGGATCTAGTTCCATCTGCTTCACAAATTGAAGCCAAATCTTCGGATGGCGAATTGGAGTTCAACGTGCTAATCCCCAATGTTCAAAAGGGAATCCAGCTTGATTACCGAACAGGTCAAGTAACGGTGACAGATCAGAAACAATAGATACAATAAAACAGTTCCTTTGTCTTCTAGAGGCAGGGGAGTTGTTGTTTAAATGAAAAATAATGTGAATCCTGAAGAATTTTATGATATAATGAAACACAAGATACTATTTTAGGAGAAGGACTATGGAAGACCCGAGCAGTCAGAATTTGTTGCTACAGTTTGTATTGTTATTTATCTTGACCTTGTTAAATGCTTTTTTCTCAGCCACTGAAATGGCGATGGTGTCACTAAACCGTTCCCGAGTGGAGCAAAAGGCAGAAGAGGGAGACAAACGTTACATTCGTTTGTTAAAGGTACTTGAAAATCCTAACCACTTTTTATCAACAATTCAAGTCGGTATCACCTTGATCACGATCTTGTCAGGGGCAAAATTGGCAGATACACTTGGACAAGTAATTGCCTCTTGGATGGGGAACGGAGAAACAGCTTATGCCATTGCAAGTTTCCTCTCTTTGGCATTCTTGACCTACATCTCTATTGTTTTTGGTGAACTCTATCCTAAACGGATTGCCCTTAATCTAAAAGATGCTTTGGCAATTCGAACAGCACCAATTATTATTGGTCTTGGAAAGATTGTCAGTCCCTTTGTCTGGTTGTTATCTGCTTCAACTAATCTCTTGAGTCGTTTAACGCCAATGACCTTTGATGATGCGGATGAAAAAATGACTCGAGATGAAATTGAGTACATGTTGACCAAAAGTGAGGAAACTTTGGATGCAGACGAAATCGAGATGTTACAAGGGATTTTCTCTCTAGATGAGCTGATGGCGAGAGAAGTCATGGTTCCTCGGACAGATGCCTTTATGGTGGATATTCAGGATGACAGTCAAACGATTATCGAGAGTATTTTAAAGCAAAATTTCTCACGTATCCCTGTTTATGATGGGGATAAGGATAATGTTATTGGTTTGATCCACACCAAGCGCTTGTTGAATGCTGCTTTTGTAGATGGCTTTGATAATATTGTCTGGAAACGAATTCTCCAAACGCCACTGTTTGTTCCTGAGACTATCTTTGTGGACGATCTTCTTAAAGAACTTCGAAATACCCAAAATCAAATGGCTATCTTGTTAGATGAATACGGTGGAATGGCTGGTTTGGTAACTCTAGAAGACCTCTTAGAAGAAATTGTTGGTGAGATTGATGATGAGACTGACAAGGCTGAAATTGAAGTCCATCAAATAGGAGAAGATACCTATATCGTTCAAGGTACCATGAATCTTAACGATTTTAATGACTACTTTGATGTAGAACTGGAAAGTGATGATGTTGATACCATCGCCGGTTATTATTTGACGGGTGTGGGAATGATTCCAACGACTGAAAAACTCAGTTATGAATTGGTCAGTCAAAACAAACAAATCATCCTAACCAATGACAAGGTGAAAAACGGACGTGTTACCAAGGTAAAAGTTCAAATCACTGAAATAGAGACTGAAGAAGAAACAGAATAAAGCAGTGACTTGAGTCGCTGCTTTTTGTAAATCTATATGGTAGATACAGTTATCCCTATCTATTTGGAATAACAAAAAAGCCCGATTCTACGGGCTTTTTTATTCGGATAATTCCTGTTAATTCAGGTACTGAAAGGCGGTAGACGGATTTGAACCGACGATCAAGCTTTTGCAGAGCCGTGCCTTACCACTTGGCTATACCGCCTCAACGTTTATTATTATACCTTGAAAATCATTTCCCGTCAATAGTTTCTTAATCGAAAATCCAATTTAGAAGATTGCCCTTTCTGACTGGGTAGAAAAATAGAGAGAGGGAGCCTGAAAATCAGGCTTTATGGGCATCAAATTTGCCTTATGCCTCAATAGATAGCAAACAAAGAATAGAAAAATTTGATAAATGAAAGTTTTTTGTGGTTACACGCCTAAATATTCTGAAAATTCGTTTACTTTTTGAGAAATCTATGGTATAATTGGCAATAAGCCTAAATTTTTTAAGAGGAGTTACATACATGAAAAAAAGTAGAGTATTTGTTACAGCAGGGATTGCTTTGCTGGCAACTGGCGTTCTCGCTGCTTGTGGTTCTTCAAAATCATCTGATTCAACAGCTCCAAAATCCTATGGTTATGTTTATTCAGCTGACCCAGAAACATTGGATTACCTCATTTCAGGGAAACAAAGTACCAAAATTGCCACTTCAAATGGTATCGATGGTCTCTTTACAAATGATAAATATGGGAATTTGACTCCTGCAGTTGCAGAAGACTGGTCAGTCTCAAAAGATGGGTTGACTTATACCTACAAGATTCGTAAAGGTGTCAAATGGATGACATCAGATGGCGAAGAATATGCTGAAGTGAAAGCGAAAGACTTCGTAAATGGCTTGAAACACGCAGCTGATAACAAGTCTGAAGCACTTTATCTAGCAGAAGATTCAGTTAAAGGTCTAGCTGACTATAAAGCTGGAAACAATAAAGACTTTTCTTCAGTAGGTGTGAAAGCAGTTGACGATTATACACTTGAGTATACTTTGAACAAACCCGAACCATACTGGAACTCTAAGATGGCTTATTCAATCTTCTGGCCATTGAACGAAGAATTTGAAAAATCAAAAGGATCAGATTTTGCCAAAGCAACAGATCCTACGTCCTTGCTTTATAATGGTCCGTTCTTGCTAAAAGGTTTGACTACTAAGTCTTCTATCGAATTTGCTAAGAATGAGCAGTACTGGGATAAGGATAATGTTCACCTTGATAAAGTTACCCTTGCTTTCTATGATGGGTCAGACCAAGAGTCCATTGAACGTAACTTTACAAGTGGAGCATACAGCTATGCTCGCCTTTTCCCAACAAGTTCAAACTACTCTAAGGTAGAAGAAACATACAAAGACAATATCTTCTACACTCCATCAGGACCAGGGATTACTGGTTTGGGTGTGAATATTGACCGTCAAGGTTACAAATACACTTCTAAGACAACTGATGAAGAGAAGACTTCTACTAAGAAAGCTCTTCTTAACAAGGATTTCCGTCAGGCTTTGAACTTTGCCTTTGACCGTACTTCTTACTCAGCACAAATTAATGGTAAGGAAGGTGCTCCTCTTGCAGTTCGTAACCTCTTTGTGAAACCAGGGTTTGTCTCTGCAGGTGAAAAAACTTTCGGTGACTTGGTAACTGAAAAGATGGTTGCTTATGGTGATGAATGGAAGAACGTAAACTTTGCGGATGGTCAAGATGGACTCTTCAACGCCGATAAAGCCAAAGCCGAATTTGCCAAAGCTAAAACTGCATTGGAAGCAGAAGGTGCGAAATTCCCTATCCACTTGGATATTCCAGTAGACCAAACTGCTAAGAGCTATATCGCTCGTATTCAATCCTTTAAACAATCAGTTGAAAAAGTACTTGGTGAAGATAATGTAGTGATTGATATCCAACAAGTTTCTAAAGATGAGTTGAACAATATCACCTACTATGCAGCAAGCGCTGCGGCAGAAGATTGGGATCTCTCAGGAGCAGTTGCATGGAGTCCAGACTACGAAGATCCATCAACTTACCTTGATATCTTGAAGACAACGAATGCTGAACAAACAAAAACATACATGGGTTACGAAGGTGCAGATAATGCTGCAGCAGCTCAAGTTGGTTTGAAAGAATACGATAAGTTAGTTGATGAAGCTGCTAAAGAAACAAGCGATTTGAATGTTCGTTATGAAAAATACGCAGCAGCTCAAGCTTGGTTGACAGATAGCTCTCTCTTCCTTCCTGCTATGTCATCTAGTGGAGCAGCGCCATTCATTTCTCGTGTAGTACCATTCTCTGCGTCATACAGTCAATCTGGAGATAAGGGTTCAGATGTATACTTCAAGTATATTCAGTTGCAAGACAAGGTTGTAACGAAAGCTGATTACGAACAAGCTCGTGAGAAATGGCTCAAAGAGAAAAAAGAATCAAACGAAAAAGTTCAAAAAGAATTGACGAATCACGTTAAATAAATAACTCTCAAGAGAACTTTCTCTCCATGAGGAGAAGGTTCTTTTGGGATTTTAAAAGGAAACGATATGAAAAAATATATTTTTATGCGTGTCTTGCGCTCATTGTTGTCTATTTTCTTGGTGACAACCTTGACCTACACGATTATCTATACGATGGTTCCTCGGAAACTGATTTTCAAGCAGGATACCAACTACAACAAGATTGCAACGACTCCAGATAAGCGAGATAATTATGAGAATACCGTTTATGAACGTATGGGCTATATCGAGTACTACGATACCAAGGAGTTGCAAGAAAAAGCTAGCACAATGGACTCATCTGTAACAGTAGATGCCAATGATACCAATAAGGCAATCTACGAAAAATACATCAACCAACTCGGTAATGGTTGGACGTTAGGTGTCTTTTCAGAGAGTGGTCAGTTCTATGCTACGCGTGAAATTCCGATTTTTGAACGTGTTTTCAAATTCTATGCGAACTTACTTGATATTGATCATACAAACAAGATTCAAGACCCTGAAAATCCAAACTTGGAACGTTATCTTCGTTTTGAAAATGACCCTGCTATCGGTTGGTCATTGGTTGGTTCAGGTACCAAACATAAATACCTTTTGTATTTCAACAATCAATTCCCGTTTGTACACCAAAACTTTGTGAACATTAACTTGGGTGACTCTTACCCAACTTATGCGAACACGCCAGTGCTTCAAGTTATCACACAAGGTCAAGGACAAACTAAGACATCAGAAGTTCAATTCCCTACTGGTAAAAAGACTTCGTCTGTAGATATTTACTCTCGTACCTACAAATCTCCAAGTCAAGCAGATGCGCGTGAAATAGCTAACTATGGTAAAGACGATCCATATACAGCTACAGAAAGTAACTACCAATATCCATCTATGATTGCAAGCTCAGCTGTTGCTGGTTTGATTGGTTTGATTATTTCTTATGCTATTGCGATTCCTCTTGGATCTGCTATGGCTCGCCACAAGAATACTTGGATTGACAGCTTCTCAACAGGTGCTCTAACCTTCTTGCTTGCACTTCCAACGATTGCCTTGGTTTATATCGTTCGCTTGATTGGATCATCTATTGGTCTGCCTGACTCATTCCCTATCTTGGGGGCTGGAGATTGGCGTTCCTATGTCTTGCCAGCAGTCATTCTAGGTTTGCTGGGAGCACCAAGTACAGCAATCTGGATTCGTCGTTATATGATTGATTTGCAATCTCAAGACTTCGTCCGTTTTGCTCGTGCAAAGGGTTTATCTGAAAAAGAAATTTCAAATAAACACGTCTTTAAAAATGCCATGGTTCCTTTGGTTTCAGGTATTCCAGGTGCCGTAATCGGGGTTATTGGTGGTGCAACATTGACAGAAACAGTCTTCGCCTTCCCAGGTATGGGTAAAATGTTGATTGACTCTGTTAAGGCATCAAATAACTCAATGGTAGTTGGTCTCGTCTTCATCTTTACTTGTATTTCTATCTTCTCACTCTTTGTAGGAGATATCTGGATGACTATGCTTGACCCACGTATTAAATTGACAGAGAAAGGAGGCAAATAATGTCAACAATTGATAAAGAAAAATTTCAGTTCGTAAAACGTGATGATTTTGCCTCTGAAACGATTGATGCTCCTGCCTACTCTTACTGGGGCTCTGTATTTAGACAGTTTTTAAAGAAAAAATCAACAGTCATTATGTTGGGAATATTGGTAGCTATTATTTTGATGAGTTTTATCTATCCGATGTTTTCAGACTTTGACTTTAACGATGTAAGTAAGGTTAATGACTTTAGCGCTCGTTTTATTAAGCCCAATGCCGAACACTGGTTTGGTACGGATAGCAATGGTAAATCCTTGTTTGATGGAGTTTGGTTTGGTGCGCGTAATTCTATCCTCATTTCTGTAATTGCTACTTTTATCAACCTTGTGATTGGGGTTATTGTTGGTGGAATTTGGGGAATTTCAAAATCTGTTGACCGCGTCATGATGGAAGTTTATAACATTATTTCAAACATTCCATCTCTCTTGATTGTTATCGTCTTGACTTATTCAATTGGTGCTGGTTTCTGGAATTTGATCTTCGCTATGAGTGTGACGACTTGGATTGGTATTGCTTATTCAATTCGTATTCAAATCATGCGTTACCGTGACTTGGAATACAACCTTGCTTCTCAAACACTTGGAACACCAACCTTTAAAATCATCGTGAAAAATATCATGCCACAATTGGTATCTGTTATTGTTTCTACGATGACCTTGATGTTGCCAAGCTTTATCTCTTATGAGGCTTTCCTTTCCTTCTTTGGATTGGGGTTGCCTGTAACAGTGCCAAGTTTGGGACGTTTGATCTCAGATTACTCACAAAACGTTACGACCAATGCGTACTTGTTCTGGATTCCATTGACAACTTTGATTTTGGTATCCCTATCTCTATTCGTTGTTGGTCAGAACTTAGCGGATGCTAGTGATCCACGTACACATAGATAGGAGTAGACATGACAAAAGAAAGTAATGTAATTTTGACTGCTCGCGATATCGTCGTGGAATTTGACGTTCGTGACAAAGTTCTGACGGCTATCAGAGGCGTTTCTCTAGAACTGATTGAAGGGGAAGTTCTTGCCTTGGTAGGTGAGTCTGGTTCTGGTAAATCTGTATTAACAAAAACCTTTACAGGGATGTTGGAAGATAATGGGCGCATTGCCCAAGGAAGCATCGATTATCGTGGACAAGACTTGACAGCCTTGACTTCGAACAAAGAATGGGAGAAAATCCGTGGTGCTAAAATTGCAACCATCTTCCAAGACCCAATGACAAGTTTGGATCCAATTAATACAATCGGTAGCCAAATCACAGAAGTTATCGTTAAACACCAAGGGAAAACAGCTAAGGAAGCCAAAGAAATGGCAATCGACTATATGAACAAGGTCGGAATTCCAGACGCTGAAAAACGTTTTGACGAGTATCCTTTCCAATATTCTGGAGGGATGCGCCAACGTATCGTTATTGCGATTGCCCTTGCTTGTCGCCCAGATATTTTGATCTGTGATGAGCCAACGACGGCCCTTGATGTAACCATTCAAGCGCAAATCATTGATTTGCTTAAAACTTTGCAAGATGAGTACCACTTCACCATTATCTTTATCACCCATGACCTTGGTGTGGTAGCAAGTATTGCCGATAAGGTGGCGGTTATGTATGCTGGTGAAATTGTAGAATACGGTACTGTTGAGGAAGTCTTCTACGACCCACGTCATCCATATACTTGGAGTCTCTTGTCTAGCTTGCCTCAGCTTGCTGACGATAAAGGGGAATTGTACTCTATCCCTGGAACACCACCGTCTCTTTATACTGAGTTGAAAGGTGATGCCTTTGCCCTTCGTTCAGATTATGCGATGCAAATTGACTTTGAACAGAAAGCGCCTCAGTTTTCAGTCACTGATACTCACTGGGCTAAGACTTGGTTGCTTCATGAGAATGCTCCTAAGGTTGAAAAACCAGAAATCATCGCAGATTTACATGATAAAATTCGTGATAAAATGGGCTTTGCTCATCTAGAAGACTAGGAGGAAGGAAATGTCTGAAAAATTAGTAGAAATTAAAGATTTAGAAATTTCCTTCGGTGAAGGAAGTAAGAAGTTTGTTGCCGTTAAAAACGCTAACTTCTTTATCAACAAGGGAGAAACTTTCTCTCTTGTTGGTGAGTCTGGTAGTGGGAAAACAACGATTGGCCGTGCTATTATTGGTCTAAATAATACTAGTAAAGGTGAAATCATCTTTGATGGTCATAAGATCAATGGGAAAAAATCTCATAAGGAATCTTCAGAGTTGATCCGCCGTATCCAGATGATTTTCCAAGACCCTGCAGCCAGCTTAAATGAACGTGCGACAGTTGACTATATCATCTCTGAAGGTCTTTACAACTACCACTTGTTCAAAGATGAAGAAGAGCGAAAAGAAAAAGTTCAAAAGATGATTCATGAAGTTGGTCTTTTGAAAGAGCACTTGACTCGTTACCCACACGAGTTTTCTGGTGGTCAACGTCAACGTATTGGGATTGCCCGTGCTCTTGTAATGGAACCTGATTTCGTTATTGCGGATGAGCCAATTTCAGCCTTGGACGTATCTGTTCGTGCGCAAGTCTTGAACTTGCTCAAGAAGTTTCAAAAAGAATTGGGCTTGACCTATCTCTTTATCGCGCATGACTTGTCAGTTGTTCGCTTTATCTCAGATCGTATCGCAGTTATCTATAAGGGTGTTATCGTTGAAGTAGCGGAGACAGAGGAGTTGTTTAATAATCCTGTTCATCCGTACACTCAAGCACTTCTATCTGCTGTACCGATTCCAGATCCAATCTTGGAACGTAAGAAGGTCTTGAAAGTCTATGATCCTAGCCAACATGACTATGAGACAGACAAACCATCTATGGTGGAAATTCGTCCAGGTCACTATGTTTGGGCTAATCAAGCGGAAGTTGCTCGCTACAAAGAAGCACTTAAAAAATAAACAGATTAGGAGAGGACCGAAAGGTCTTCTCATTTTTAATAGAAAAACTCCCCTTTCACTAGCTTGTAGAAGGGGAGTTGTATTATAATTAGCGTTTGGACCAGGTACGTTTCATAAAGAGAAGCAAAATGGGATAAATCTCTAGACGACCTGCAATCATTGCAAATGAGAGAAGGATTTTAGAGATGGGACTAAAGATAGCAAAACTAGAAGTTGTACCTAGAATAGGTCCGATGTTATTGAAACAGCTGAAGACCGCACTGGTAACAACTAGAAAATCATTGTTATCTAGACTGACAATGAAGATAAGTGACAGTAAAATGATCACATAAATGACAAAATATTTTAGGACCTTGTGCTGGGTATCCTTATCAATCACAGTTTTATTGACATGTAGAGTCAATACGCGATGAGGAGATAAGATGGACAAGATCTGATTTTTTGCAATTTTTGAAAGGATGAGTCCTCTGATAACTTTGAGTCCACCTGCAGTTGATCCAGCAGAGCCACCGATTCCCATGAGGAAGAGGAGGATAAATTGGGAGAAGAGGGGCCAGTTGGTAATATCTCCATAACCAAAACCAGTTGTTGTAATGATATTGGAAACCTGAAAGAGGGCCATTTCAAAGCTCTTAGAGACACCTTGGTAGAGGTGGAGCGTATTGAGAGTAATCAAGCCGGTAGAAACTAGGACAATGATTACATACGTGCGAAGTTCTTCATCTCCAAAGAAAGCCTTAACCCGACGGAGCATGAGGTAGTAGTAGAGATTAAAGTTGACCCCAAAAACCAGAACTCCGATACTGACGAGATAGGTGATGAGTGAGCTGCCGTAGTGGGCAATTCCGTCGTTATAGACGGTGAAGCCACCGGTTCCTGCCGTTCCCATAGCGATGACAAAGCTATCAAATAGGGGCATACCAGCTAGATAGTAGATGACTACAAAAAGTGAGAAGAGCCCTAAATAAAGCAGATAGAGGATCTGGGCAGTATTTTTTAGTTTGGATACAACCTTACCGAAGACAGGCCCAGGGACCTCAGCCTTCATCACCTCTAAGTGACTATTCTTGGCATTGTCCATAATGGCAAGCGCGAAGACGAGTACCCCCATCCCTCCAATCAAGTGAGTAAAACTTCGCCAGAAGAGGAGGGAACGGCTGAGAACGGAGACATCTGTCAGAATGGTTGCTCCTGTAGTTGTAAAACCAGAACTGATTTCAAAGAAGGCATCGATGACACTTGGGATTTGTCCTGAAAAGACAAAGGGAAGCGCTCCAAAGAAAGACCATAGAATCCAACAGAGGGCGACGATTAAGACTCCCTCCTTAGTATAAATTCGCTGATTTTTGGGTTTCCGTAAAATTCCCAAGCTACCAAGAAGTATTAAAATTCCAATTGTTGTAAAGAGAGCTGTAAATACTTGGCTGGATTCTTGATAATAGGTTGCTACGCTAACGGGTACTAGGAGGAGAACCGCCTCAATCAAGAGAAGTTTTGAGAGGAGGTAACGAATCATACTTTTATTCATCTTTTACCTCTCAATCAGATCATAAATCTTGGTGATATTTGGTAATAAGGTCGTCACGAGTAACTGATCTCCTACCTCAAGTCTATCCTCTCCAGTAGGGAAAATTGTTTTTCCTTTTCGGATAATGGCTGCGATGAGAACCCCTTTCTTCAATTTCAGATGTGAAAGAGGTTTGGCAGTCATTTTATTAGCTTCCTTGATTTGGAATTGAAGAGTTTCAATTTGACCGTTTGCTAGATGGTGCATGGCTTGAAGGTCTGAGTATTGAGCGTTTACTCGACCACGGATAAAGTGCATAATGGTATCCACTGCAATGCTTTTGGGTGTGATGATACTTGAAAAATCAGGTGCATGGATAATCTCTAAAAGGCTAGTTCGATTCACCTTGGTGATATTCTTATGGACACCAACACGGTCTAAGAACATAGAGGTAATGATGTTTTCCTCATCAACCCCAGTCAAAGTTGCAACTGCATCATAGTTGGGAGCACTTTCCTCAAGCAAGATATCTTTGGCAGTTCCATCTCCCTGTACGATATAGAGATTTGGAAATTTTTCACTGAAGAGACGAGCTCTCTCAGGATTAATCTCGATAACTTTAGTGTCAATACGGCTATCTTTTAAAATGCCAAGTAGGTAATAAGCAATTTTTCCAGCACCAACGATGAGCAAGCTTTTCACTGTACGTGATTTGAAATAGTTATGGAAAAGCATCATATCCACACGATTCCCAGTAACAAAAATTCTATCTCTATCCTGAATAGTAATATCACCACTCGGAATCATAAGTTGATGGTCTCGTTCCATAGCGCAGACAATGATATTGCCAAATTTTTTACGAAAATCTGAGATTGGCATTTGACAGAGACCACTGGAATCTTTGACAACAAACTCCATCAGGTTGACCCGTCCCCCTGAGAACCGCTCAACTGAGAGTGCATTCGGAAAATCAATGATATTTGAGATAGCACGGGCGGCTAGGAGTTCTGGGTTAACGATAAGTGAAAATCCAAGAATATTTTTCTCTTTGAAATAGGCATTGGAGTATTCAGGATTTCGCACTCGAACGATGGTTTCTTTAGCGCCCATTTTTTTAGCAAGTACTGCTGAAATCATATTCACTTCATCGTGTTCCGTTAGAGCAATAAAGATATCACACTCTTGAACGCCGGCTTGCTCTAAGATAGCAAAGTCTGCTCCATTTCCAAGGAGTCCCATGATATCAAAGCGACTGACAATATGATCGAGAACAGCCTCATCTTGTTCGATGAGGACAACGTCGTGTTTTTCTGCAACCAGTGAACGACAGAGGGCGAAACCGACTTTCCCTCCACCAACAAGGACAATTTTCATATAAAAACCCTACTTTTTCATGATGTAACTATCATACCCTTTTTTCGCAAAAAATGCACTTGCCAAGCCATTTTAGAGGATAAGAAAAGACTTTTTGTAAGTTTTCAAAGATAAAATTGATCACCTTTCATAGAAATGTCTATTATATGAAGTGATTTCGCTCATTTAATATCCTTTCTCAGAAAAAGAATGACTAAGTATGGAAATATTATCAAAAAAAGTAAAAAAATCAAGTTATTTCTATTGACAATGGTTCTGAAAGTGTTATACTAAGAAAGTAGCTTCGCTGATTTACTTCAAACCTGTTGTGAGGTAAGTTAACGATGCCTTAACCACGCTGTTTGCTGAGCTTGACTCCGGGCAGTGTGGCTATTTTTTTGCAATGGTGAAAGGAAGCCAGTCATGACAAATCACATTGTATTATTTGAACCTCAGATTCCACAAAATACAGGTAACATTGCGCGTACTTGCGCTGCGACCAATTCTCCCCTCCACATCATCAAACCGATGGGATTTCCGATTGATGACCGGAAGATGAAGCGGGCTGGTTTGGATTACTGGGATAAGTTAGAGATTTATTTTTATGACAGTTTGGAAGATTTCATGTCTCAGATGAAGGGAAAACTCTATCTGATTTCAAAATTTGCTGAGAAGGTGTACTCTGAGGTAGATTTATCGACTGACGAGGACCATTATTTTCTCTTTGGACGTGAAGACAAGGGCTTGCCTGAGGACTTTATGAGAGAACATCCTGAGAAAGCTCTCCGTATTCCCATGAACGATGAACATGTCCGCAGTCTCAATGTGTCTAATACCGTCTGCATGATTGTCTATGAAGCGCTTCGTCAGCAGAATTTTGCAGATCTTGAGCTTGTTCACACCTATGAAACAGATAAATTGAAATAATCAAAATGCTTGCACTTGCAAGCGTTTTTTGTTATGATTAAAGGGTCTTCAGGGCTGGGTGAGATTCCCGACCGGCGGTGACTTTAACTAGCTATTCTGGCTTACTCTTCGTTGTCTTGTCTCGATATACTCAAGTATTATCTTCGACTGCGATGCCTAGATTAATCCAGGATATCTTAGTTAAGGAAGTCCGCGAGCGCAAGCTGATGTGGTGTGATTCCACAACCGACAGTATAGTCTGGATGGGAGAAGACGAAAGAATGGCTTTGTCTGTTCTGATGAGTTTATAGATGAATTGCAACCGCTTGCCCAAAAGAGTGAGAGGGAGCTTTTGGGATATAAAAAGTGAGAATAGATAGAGGGATCCTTTCCAACTTCTTCTGATTTTATAGAAAATTGGAGGAACCTGTTATGACAAACACACGTCGACTTTCGACCATTGCGATTTTATCAGCCATTTCATTTGTGCTGATGTACTTTGACTTTCCTCTCTTGCCAGCGGCGACCTTCCTCAAGATCGAGTTTAGTATCTTGCCAGTCCTTGTGGGTTTGGTGGTGATGGATTTGCCAGCTGCACTAGGAATTCTCTTGCTTCGCTCACTCTTGAAGTTGCTTCTGAATAGCCAAGGAGTGAATACCTACATTGGCTTGCCAATGAATATCGTAGCCTTGGGAGTTTTTGTTATCGCCTTTGGTTTGATTTGGAAAAAGGAACGTAGCACTCTTCGTTTCCTACTAGCATCTCTAGCGGGAACTATTGGATTGACTGCTGCGATGTTGGTTCTCAACTATGTTTATGCGGTTCCTTTGTACGCGCAGTTTGCTAACTTTGATATTGGAAAAATTTTGGGACTTTCCAACTACCTAATGACCATGGTTTTACCTTTTAACTTGATTGAGGGTATCATCTTTGCCGTTTCATTCTGGTTGTTATACGTCCTCTTGAAACCAACCTTAAAACATTATGAGAGATAAACAAACATTTTTAATGAAGGGCAGTTTTGCCCTTTTACTTTTCGTCCTTCTTGGCTATATGGTTAAGTTCTATCCTGAAACGTTGGTCGGTTTTGATCAACCGATTCAGACTGCCCTTCGTGGGGACTTGCCAAATTATTTGACAGTTCTATTCCGTGCCCTTACGCATTTGATTGATATCCCGGTGATTATCACCTGGGTTGCCATCGCAGCCTTTATCTTTTATCGTAAGCAGTGGAAGATAGAAAGCTTCTTCATGGCGGGAAATCTAGCAATAGCTGGTCTTTTAATCGTGACCTTCAAAAATATCTACCAGCGCCCACGGCCAGCTATCTTACATCTGGTAGAGGAGAAGGGCTTTTCTTTTCCAAGTGGGCATTCTCTGGCAGTGACGCTGATGATAGGGACTTTGATTGTAATTTTCAGTCAACGAATTAAAGATCCGGTTTGGAGAAAAATTGTGCAAATCGTTCTTGGCTTCTACCTAGTCAGTGTGCTGGTGTCAAGAGTCTATCTGGGAGTTCATTACCCATCAGATGTTCTTGCCAGTCTCTGTGTGGGTTTGGGAATCTTGTTTATCGAATTTCCTTTCTATGACAAGCTTCGCTTCCAATGGCGATTTAAAGGCAAGCAGAAGTGAGTATCGAATTCCCTTGAGGAGAAAGAAATGAAAAGGAAAGCAGATGAAACAGGACCTACAAATAGATAGTGCATTGCGTCTTGTTCCTTTTTATATTGAAATTAGTCTAATCTAACTTGTTTTTTAACTAAAAATTTGATAAACTATGTAGTAATCGAATAGAAATCCGCAAGACTAGTAACTCAAGGGAAGTATATCAGGGAGGAGAGCCGTGACTGCAAGCTCTCTATATGAAAGCTGGGTGAATTCACTTGCGCATGGATTTAGAAATGAAGGTCTGACTTGTCAGATGAAAACGGATGGTACCGCGTGTCAACGCTCCGAGTGGAGTTTTTGGCATGTGGTTTTCTTTTTATCTGTTAAGTGACTGATGGAGGAATTATGTCAACTATTGAAGAACAATTAAAAGCGCTTCGCGAAGAAACGCTGGCTAGCTTGCAGCAGATTACTGCTGAAAATGAAAAAGAGATGCAAGATTTGCGTGTTTCTGTCCTTGGTAAAAAAGGGTCGCTTACGGAAATCCTCAAAGGGATGAAGGATGTCTCTGCTGAGATGCGTCCAATCATCGGGAAACATGTTAATGAAGCTCGTGATGTTTTGACCGCAGCCTTTGAAGAAACAGCTAAGCTCTTGGAAGAAAAGAAAGTTGCAGCTCAACTGGCTAGCGAGAGTATCGATGTGACACTTCCAGGCCGCCCTGTTGCGACTGGTCACCGTCATGTTCTCACGCAAACCAGTGAAGAAATCGAAGATATTTTCATCGGGATGGGTTACCAAGTCGTGGATGGTTTTGAAGTGGAGCAAGACTACTACAACTTTGAGCGTATGAACCTTCCAAAAGATCACCCAGCTCGCGATATGCAGGATACTTTCTACATCACAGAAGAAATCTTGCTTCGTACTCACACGTCTCCGGTTCAGGCGCGTGCTATGGATGCTCATGATTTTTCAAAAGGTCCTTTGAAGATGATCTCACCAGGACGTGTGTTCCGTCGTGATACGGACGATGCAACCCATAGTCACCAATTCCACCAAATCGAAGGATTGGTTGTTGGGAAAAACATCTCTATGGCAGATCTTCAAGGAACGCTTCAGTTGATCGTCCAAAAGATGTTCGGTGAAGAGCGTCAGATCCGTCTGCGTCCATCTTATTTCCCATTCACAGAGCCATCTGTTGAGGTGGATGTTTCTTGCTTCAAGTGTGGTGGAGAAGGATGTAACGTATGTAAGAAAACAGGTTGGATCGAAATCATGGGTGCCGGTATGGTTCACCCACGTGTCCTTGAAATGAGTGACATCGATGCGACTGTCTACTCTGGCTTTGCCTTTGGTCTTGGTCAAGAGCGTGTAGCTATGCTCCGCTACGGAATCAACGATATCCGCGGCTTCTACCAAGGAGATGTCCGCTTCTCAGAACAGTTTAAATAAGATTGAAACCTGAAACACAGTCCTAGTCATTTTCTCTTGATGAGAATGGTGAGGACTGACTCGAAGAAAAAGAAAGGAATTGAAAAGGTCTTACTCGGTGAGATCTTACAATCAGAATTATGCTTGTATCTTATAAATGGTTAAAAGAATTGGTGGACATTGATGTGCCATCTCAAGAGTTGGCTGAAAAAATGTCAACTACAGGGATCGAGGTCGAAGGTGTCGAATCACCGGCTGCCGGTCTCTCAAAAATTGTCGTCGGTGAGGTCTTGTCTTGCGAAGATGTGCCAGAAACTCACTTGCATGTCTGTCAGGTTAACGTTGGCGAAGAAGAAGCCCGTCAAATCGTTTGTGGTGCCCCAAATGTGCGTGCTGGTATCAAGGTCATGGTGGCTCTTCCAGGAGCTCGTATCGCTGACAATTACAAGATTAAAAAAGGGAAAATCCGTGGCTTGGAGTCACTTGGAATGATCTGTTCTCTTGGTGAATTGGGAATTTCTGACTCAGTTGTGCCAAAGGAATTTGCAGATGGTATTCAAATCTTGCCTCAAGATGCAGTACCAGGTGAGGAAGTCTTCTCATATCTAGACTTGGATGATGAAATCATCGAACTTTCTATCACTCCGAATCGTGCAGACGCTCTTTCTATGTGTGGAGTAGCGCACGAGGTTGCAGCTATCTATGACAAGACAGTCAACTTTAAAGAATTCAGTTTAACAGAAACAAATGAAGCTGCAGCAGATGCCCTTTCTGTAGGCATTGAAACAGATAAGGCGCCTTACTATGCTGCTCGTATCTTGGACAATGTGACCATCGCACCAAGTCCGCAATGGTTGCAAAACCTTCTTATGAACGAAGGCATCCGTCCGATTAACAATGTGGTCGACGTGACCAACTATATTCTACTCTACTTTGGTCAGCCTATGCATGCCTTTGACTTGGATACCTTTGAAGGCAATGACATCCGTGTGCGTGAAGCGCGTGCTGGTGAAAAGTTGGTGACCTTGGACGGTGAAGAACGTGAGTTGGAAACAAATGATTTAGTGATTACTGTCGCTGACAAACCAGTCGCCCTTGCAGGTGTCATGGGTGGAGAGGCTACAGAAATCTCTGAAAAATCTAGTCGTGTTGTGTTAGAAGCTGCTGTTTTCAATGGCACATCCATTCGTAAGACTAGCGGACGCCTTAACCTTCGTTCGGAATCATCTTCTCGTTTTGAAAAAGGGATCAATGTGGCAACAGTCAATGAGGCCTTGGATGCTGCAGCTAGCATGATTGCAGAACTTGCAGGTGCGACGGTGCGTAAGGGCATCGTTTCAGCGGGTGAGCTTGACACTTCAGATGTAGAAGTATCTTCAACTCTTGCCGATGTCAACCGTGTCCTTGGAACAGAACTTTCATACGCTGATGTCGAAGATGTCTTCCGTCGTCTTGGCTTTGGTCTTTCTGGAAATGAAGACAGCTTTACCGTTAGCGTTCCACGTCGTCGTTGGGATATCGCCATCGAAGCGGACCTCTTTGAAGAAATCGCTCGTATCTATGGTTATGACCGTTTGCCAACCAGTCTTCCAAAAGATGATGGTACAGCAGGTGAATTGACTGCAACACAAAAATTGCGTCGCCAAGTCCGTACTATCTCTGAAGGAGCAGGTTTGACAGAAATCATTACCTACGCTCTGACAACTCCAGAAAAAGCAGTTGAGTTTACAGCTCAACCAAGTAACCTTACAGAACTCATGTGGCCAATGACTGTGGACCGTTCAGTCCTCCGCCAAAATATGATCTCAGGTATTTTGGATACGGTGGCCTACAACGTGGCTCGTAAGAACAAAAACTTGGCACTTTACGAGATTGGAAAAGTCTTTGAACAAACAGGCAATCCAAAAGAAGATCTACCAAACGAGATCAACAGCTTTGCCTTTGCCTTGACAGGCTTGGTTGCTGAAAAAGACTTCCAAACGGCAGCAGTTCCAGTTGATTTCTTCTATGCTAAGGGAATCCTTGAAGCGCTCTTTACTCGCTTGGGACTAGAAGTGACTTATACAGCAACAGCTGAGATTGCAAGTCTCCACCCAGGACGTACAGCCGTGATTTCACTCGGTGACCAAGTTCTTGGTTTCCTTGGCCAAGTGCATCCAGTCACTGCCAAGGCTTACGATATTCCAGAAACGTATGTAGCTGAGCTCAACCTTTCAGCCATCGAAGCTGCGCTTCAACCAGCTGCTCCATTTGTGGAAATCACCAAATTCCCAGCAGTCAGTCGTGATGTAGCTCTACTCCTCAAAGCGGAAGTCACTCATCAAGAAGTTGTAGACGCTATCCAAGCTGCAGGCGTAAAACGTTTGACAGATATCAAACTCTTTGACGTTTTCTCAGGTGAGAAATTGGGACTTGGCATGAAGTCAATGGCCTATAGCTTGACCTTCCAAAATCCAGAAGACAGCCTAACAGACGAAGAAGTCGCACGCTACATGGAAAAAATCCAAGCATCACTTGAAGAAAAAGTGAAGGCAGAAGTGCGTTAAATCATCAATCCATCCTTCGGGGTGGATTTTTGCTTTTTAAAATGACAATTCAGGATCAAAAATGGACAATTGAGGAGTAAAAGTTCTTGTATGCACTTTAATGGGCTATAATTGTTCTATCACTTAGGCACTTAAGACCCTTAGGGGACGTAGTTTTTAAGCTGGGATGGACAAGATAAAAATGTACATAAATCCTTGTAAAGGCTATCAAAAAGGAGTATAATAAGTGCAACATATTTCGGAGGTGGAAAATGCTAGAAGTAAGAAATCTAGAGAAAAGTTTCGGTTCCAAGCAAGTCTTGTTTGGTGTAGATTTTCAAGCAAGTCCAGGACGGATTCTTGGGCTTGTAGGGAAAAATGGTGCTGGGAAAACAACGATTTTCCACAGTATGTTGAAATTTTTAGAGTATCAAGGAGAGATCAGTCTGGATGGGCAGGAGATTCGTCAGGAAACCTACGCTCGGATTGGCTATCTGCCTGAGGAACGCAGTCTTATGCCCAAGCTGACAGTCTTTGAACAAGTTCGCTACTTGGCGACTCTAAAGGGCATGGATGCCAAGGAAGTCAAGGAGAAACTCCCTCAATGGATGGAAAAATTGGAAGTGAAGGGTAAATTGACCGACAAAATCAAGAGTCTTTCCAAAGGGAATCAGCAGAAAATTCAGCTGATTATCACCCTGATCCATGAGCCAGACTTGATTATCTTGGATGAGCCTTTTAGTGGTTTGGATCCAGTCAATACCGAGTTGCTCAAACAGGTCATCTTGAAAGAGAAAGAGCGCGGTGCAATCATTATCTTTTCTGACCATGTCATGACCAACGTTGAGGAACTTTGCGATGATATCCTGATGATTCGAGATGGGCGTGTGGTCTTGCATGGACCAGTTCAGGATGTTCGCAATCAATACGGGAAAACACGTCTTTTTGTTTCAAGTGAACGAAGCAAGGAAGAATTGGAAAACCTTCCTCATGTCAAACAGGTGAGCTTAACCAAGCAAGGTAGTTGGAAATTGATCCTAGATGATGAGAGCGCTGGAAGAGAACTCTTCCCAATCCTCACTCAAGGTCAATACATCGCGACCTTTGACCAACAAGCTCCAACAATCGATGAAATCTTTAAATTAGAATCAGGGGTGGAAGTATGAGAAATATGTGGGTTGTAATGAAGGAAACCTATCTTCGACATGTCAAGTCATGGAGTTTCTTCTTCATGGTGATTTCGCCGTTCCTCTTTTTGGCTTTATCTGCAGGAATCGGCTATCTCCAAAATTCTTCGATGGCTAAAAATAGCAAGGTAGCGGTAGTAACAACAGTGCCATCTGTAGCTGAGGGACTCAAGGGTACCAATGGTATCAACTTTGATTACAAGGATGAAGCCAGTGCCCAAGCTGCTATCAAAGATGAGAAAATCAAGGGTTACCTAACCATTGACCAAGAGGACAGCGTCCTCAAGGCTGTCTATCATGGTGAAACTTCTCTTGAAAGTGGCATCAAGCTAGCAGTAACCAATAAACTCAATGAGCTTCAATACCAACTTAATCGCTCGGCAGCTAATTTGTCTCAAGAGCAGGAAAAGCGCCTGAGTCAAACCGTTGACTTTACTGAGAAGATTGATGAATCTAAGGAAAACAAAAAAATTGTTCAAACCATTGCGGCCGCAGGGCTTGGTTTCTTTCTTTATATGATTTTGATTACCTATGCTAGTGTCACTGCTCAGGAAGTGGCTAGCGAGAAAGGAACCAAAATCATGGAAGTGGTCTTCTCTAGTATCCGAGCTAGTCATTATTTCTATGCTCGCATGCTGGCTCTGCTTCTTGTGATTTTGACCCATATTGGCATTTACGTCGTGGGTGGGCTGGCTGCCATTCTTCTCTTTAAAGACCTACCAATCTTGGCTCAATCTGGTATTTTAAATCATCTAGGAGATGCCTTCTCGCTCAATACCTTATTGTTTGTCTTGGTTAGTCTCTTTATGTATGTTGTTTTGGCAGCCTTTCTAGGTTCTATGGTTTCTCGCCCTGAGGATTCAGGGAAAGCCTTGTCACCATTGATGATCTTGATTATCGCAGGATTCGTTGGAGTGACCGCTCTAGGTGCTGCAGGGGACAATTTAGTTCTGAAAATTGGTTCCTATATTCCTTTCATCTCGACCTTCTTTATGCCATTTAGAGCTATAAATGGGTATGCAAGTGGTCTAGAAGCTTGGATTTCACTTGCCATAACGGTTGTTTTTGCAGTAACTGCAACAGCCTTTATCGGACGCATGTATGCTAGTCTAGTCCTTCAAACGGATGATTTGGGAATCTGGAAAACCTTTAAACGTGCCTTAGCTTATAAATAGGAGAGCCTCGCAAAAGCGAGGTTTTTCTAGATGTTAAACACTGAAATCGGCAAAAATATTTTTCATATCTATTGACTTTTAGTAGTAAAATTTGGTATGATAGTAGACGGTATTGTTTACCCCATTTGTAAGGCCCCGGAACCTTTCAAATACCCCGCGGACCGGAACATCCGCCCAGTAAACAAAAACGATATTCATATAGGAGAAATCATGAACAAAACTACATTCATGGCTAAACCAGGCCAAGTAGAACGCAAATGGTACGTTGTTGACGCAACTGATGTACCTCTTGGACGCCTTTCAGCAGTTGTTGCTAGCGTACTTCGCGGAAAAAACAAACCAACATTCACACCACACACTGATACAGGTGACTTCGTAATCGTTATCAATGCTGAAAAAGTTAAATTGACTGGTAAAAAAGCAACTGATAAGATCTACTACACTCACTCAAACCACTCAGGTGGATTGAAACAAATCTCTGCTGGTGAACTTCGTTCTAAAAATGCAGTACGTTTGATTGAAAAATCAGTTAAAGGTATGCTTCCACACAATACTCTTGGCCGCGCTCAAGGTATGAAATTGAAAGTATTCGTTGGAGCTGAGCACACTCACGCTACACAACAACCAGAAGTTCTTGATATTTCAGGACTTATCTAAGGAAAGGAACAATAAAGTATGTCACAAGCACAATATGCAGGTACTGGACGTCGTAAAAACGCTGTTGCACGCGTTCGCCTTGTTCCAGGAACTGGTAAAATCACTGTTAACAAAAAAGATGTTGAAGAGTACATCCCACACGCTGACCTTCGTCTTGTAATCAACCAACCATTCGCAGTTACTTCAACTGTAGGTTCATACGACGTTTTCGTTAACGTTGTAGGTGGTGGATACGCTGGTCAAGCAGGAGCTATCCGTCACGGTATCGCTCGTGCCCTTCTTCAAGTAGACCCAGACTTCCGCGATTCATTGAAACGCGCAGGACTTCTTACACGTGACTCACGTAAAGTTGAACGTAAGAAACCAGGTCTTAAGAAAGCTCGTAAAGCTAGCCAGTTCTCTAAACGTTAAGAATCAGCTACAATACAGCATTTACAACACTTCATGGTTCACACCATGGGGTGTTTTTTTGATGATTTTTAGCAAAATTCACACCATTTTTCACACCAAATTCACACCATTACTTTTTAAGATTGCGATAAGCAATCTCTCCAACAGCCATTGGAATGATATTCGAAGTATTGACATAAGTCTTTGTTGTAATCGTGTCACTATGAGTTAGAGCCTCAGATATAGCTTCAATAGATGTTCCAGCCTGTTTTGCTAATGTTGCCCCTGTATGTCGTAATTTATGAGGTGTAGCATGCTTAAGTTCAGGATGACGACGTTTGACAGATTTCATTTTATTATTAAGATAGTCAGAGTGTAGAGGGCTATTAACATTACCCTTCATATCGATATAAGTAAAGACATACTGTTCATTGGATTGGATAATTCCAAATTTTGCTAGTTCATCTTTTTGCTGTTTTTTCCATTCTTTAAGTAAGTTAGTCAATTCAATGGGAATTCGGAAAGTTGTCTTTTTATTCCCTTTGGTAGACTTTGGATTTTTGTATTTATCCAAAGCTTGTACTAACTGAATTTCCTGATCACTTGTATTGATATGCTTCCATTGTAAAGCGTAGCTCTCTGATTTTCTATCTCCCAAGAAAAAGGTGGTATAAAACAAAACATAGTCTTTGAATAGAATTTTTCCAGTATCTAAATCCTTTTCAAAAGCTGTAAACCATGCTTGAAGTTCTTCTTGAGATAGGTATAAATCTTCATCTTTTTTAGATTCTTGCAACTTGATTTTCTTAGTGGCTTTGATACGACTTATTGTTTTAGATAGGCGGTTTGTTTCGATGTATTCTAATTCTTCCGCCCAGTCAAAGATAGAATTAACGTAGCTCCTGATAACTTTGAAATTTGCATATTCTTCAGCCTTTTGAGTTAATAGATTTAAAACAACTTGTTTATTTTGATTGAGAAACTCAATAGAGTAGTTACCAAGCATAGGTAAGATATGTTTTCTAAAGGCAATTTCTGTACCAGTTATGGTAGCTTGAGAAGGTGGCTTAGTTGTAGAAGTGGTTTGTCCTGCTTTGTAGGATTCCCACCAAACGTTTTTATAGAAGTCGGAAAAGAGTATAGAACCATTATTTTCTAGTAAGGCTGATTCTCCACTAATAATTTTGTCAATCTTGTTTTGAAGTTCTAGTTCGTATTTTTTTGCTTCACTCCTTGTTTTGAACCGTTTTTCAATCACTTTCTTATCAACACCTAGTGAAGACTTAACTTCCTCAGGAATATAGATTCGTAAGCGATAAGTTCCATTTTTAGTTTTTGTAATTGACATAGTATTCTCCTTTTTAATTGAGCTAGAAAAATACCGTGATTTCATTATAACAAACCACGGTAGAAATGCTACTGATTTTGTAACCAGCGATTGATTTCTGCTTTATCAAAACGAATAGTTTTTCCAACTCTAATGTAAGGTAATCCTTTTTTAATCCAACTGTCGAGAGTATTGTTTGAGATACCCAAGTAGTGGCAAGCCTGTTGTTTGTTTAAAAACGGACTTTCAAGGTTACTATTGTTCAATCTATTTTCAATTTCTTTTTTGATAAGTTCAGCAAGTAGGAACTGAATTTGTTGAACTTGTTCATCTGGTAGAATTACTTGCATCTGTTCCTCCAATGTATGGTATAATAGAGGTATCAAGAGATACCCTACTTACTTTTCTTGATTATCTGCAACCTCGTCCTCGCTCGCCAAAGTTTCGGATGGGGTTTTTGATTTGTCTAATTCTAAGATATCCCATTGATTATTAATCGCTATTTTAGAAAGCAATGTTGATAATAAATCCTGTCTACTATTAAGTAACGAATCATTTGCAAAGTCATAAGATAAGGAAACTTCCTGCTCATTTTCTAAGATAGTTTTTACAGGTTCTTCCATTCGTTGAGGATATGATACATAAAACTTAGGATTTTTATCATTTCCTCTTATTCTAGCCAGACACTCAATTCTTCTAACATACTGTGATAGGTCTTCTCTATCGTTCCCTTTTGTGTTGTAAAAAAAATCTAGTGGGTATTTCGAACTGGTGATAATGATAACTTTTGCTGCCCCCATCTTATTTTGATAGCGTGCAGAAATTGGGCTTATGTTGAAGGGGTCTAATAGTTTAAGCCAATCTGATGCGGTTAAACTATCTCCTCGAACGTCGTCAAGAAAAAGGATCTCTTCTCCGTTTACCTCGTCAAAGATGTTTGTGGCAGCAGTCACTACGGATTGCCAGTTTTGAGCATTTAGTTTTGCCAACCGAATGATGGCTTTGGATAACTCCTTTGCAAAGGTTGACTTTCCAAGACCAGTACTACCATGAATGAAGAGAATAGTTTTTTTAAATTCTCCGTTATCTAACTCATATTTAGTACGAGTTCCTTTGATTTCTCCGACGGTACGAAATGTATCGTTTATCCTAGCTTTGTGTACTGCATACAGTGTGCGATATTTCTGTTCAAGAAGTATTTCATTTTTGGTGATATACTCGTTTAGAATGTTATCGATAAGCAAGTCAATATCTTCGTAGGTTTGGTTTACCTCTTTTTTGGCTTTTCCTTTAAGCCAGATTTCTTTCCTTTTGTGATATACTTCTAAGTAGTCTTTACCTGCTAGAGTAACCACTTCATCAGGGCTATATTGATATTTATCTTTATCTTTTGCATGAATTAAGTATGCTAACAAGTTATCGTAACCATATCTTCCAGACTTTGATTTTTCGAGATACTGTTTTTCTAATCCGATTTTTTTTGCTAAAGTAGATAGTGTTGCACCTTTGCCTTTATCAAACTTGAGCAAAGCATGAATATGTGGTTCGGCAAGTTCAGTGGTTGTTTCTTTAAGTTCTTTATCGAATTTTACAGATGTATCTTTATCATGATTAATTGCATATGCTTCAGTAACTGTTGCAACTTTACTAACTCTTCTGACAATTTCCTCAAGAATTTTTTCAATATCCGCTGATTCAAGTAGTTCTTTATTCCAGTCATCATCCCAGAAGCCATTTGAGAACTGTTGTGTTAATAGCACTGATGTTAAAAGGGCTTCCTTTTTTGCATTTGTCATAATAATTAAACCTCTTTTCTAATTATTTTTTAAATTATTTCAGTGTTAGACTATCGACAAGCCCAGTCTAACACGTGCGTAGAATAATTAAAAATTAAATTGTAGTAACTCTTGGGGCTTTGCCCCAACCCCCAGCCTCTCCTGCCCGATGGATTCCCATCGAACCGAGAACGCTTGCCAGCTAACAAGGGACGGGTAGTATTTTTCTTCGCTTCACTCCTTGCCTTCGGCATCGTTACGCTTGAAAAATCTCCACCCTCTAGCCCTTGCAAGCTGTCATTTTTCTGCTGACAATGTCGTGCCGACACTAAACCGATGATAAAACTTCAAAATAAGCTTACTGTCGTACCTAACAAGTGTAGCAGAAAAAGCGCTAGCTATATCTTGAAAATAGCTCTTGCATTCGTTGATTTAACCGTTCCTCGTCTCTTACTTGGATCGTACGAAACATTTTAACAGGTTCCCCTTCTAGTTGAAAATATCCATACCCTCTAGGTTTTATCACAACTTCATCTTTTTCCATATCAGGAAAAAGGAGTTGTCTATTGTTGGTAGACATGAGAAAACTAGTAGACAATGAAATTATACAGTTGAAGTTATAGCGCCCTGGCAAATCAGACATTAAGAAACGTTGACTGGATAAAATGATTCTCAAACCTAGACTTCTGCCCATGCTGTTAATCATTAACATTTTAGATAAAACATCCTTATGTTTCTTCTTATCTGTTTGTTCTAGGTACGCAAGGAAAGCTTGCCATTCATCAAAAATCAAGTAAAGATTATGAGAATTTTCTTCTTGCTTATTTAGTCTAGCTTCAAAGCGTTGGTAGATGATTTCGAAAAGTTCTAGACAGTTAAATCCTCTTGCGATATGGTTGCCAGTCATTGAAAACATTTCTTCATCTGCTTTAAAATCCAAAAAGTAAGCTTCAGCATCTGTATCATAAAATGAAATTAGGCCTAGAAGTCTTCTCAAAAAAGTAGACTTTCCTGAACCAGATGGGCCTGCGATTATCCAAGCGAAAAATCTGTTAATGTCAACAGATGCAGAGGTTGGTTGACCTCTGCTATTGACCTCAAAAATATTTTTTATCATGCTAGAAGTCCTCTTCTCTTTGAGGGGGGGTCATCAGCATCATGTCAGGAGTTGATACTAAACGAACTTTGATTGCAAGAAAGGGCTCACGCTTATAGCGACTTACAACGCAATCTGTAGAATCGTTTGACATAGTTTTTACAACTTGTCTTACTTTTGTTGCAAAGTCTTCAAGAAGAAAATCGGAGATTTCTTGGTTAATGTGAACAAAGTAGATACCTTGTTCTGCTACCTCTACTCCCTGGACGAAAGTCAATGAAGAAATTGGTAGTTCTGTTACACCGACTTCTGTTAACCAGTTATAGAAGCTATCAAATAAAGGATTAATAGCAGTTTGACTTCTTTGTTTGTATTGATGCCAAGCTAGAGAGAAAATTTCTCCATCCGTTACAAGCCACATGAACAACAAAGAACCTAATATAAATGGAGCTATCCATAACAGAAACTTAAGAAGTAGTGCTAGCAAAGCAAAACTAATTAAAGCTACGAAAAGTTGATAGTACCACTCTAATTTCATGAATTTTGTTACAAGTTTCTTCATGTTGCCACCTCTCTTCTATTTGAGCGAAATGTCACCAAGCTCAGCTACAAGAGCGAGTCCGATCGGTTGCTTGAGCTTGTCCAATACAAATGCTACATCGTAGTTATTGAGTACGATGTCAGCGTTAATCAAACTATCTAAGTTCTCGCTCTGATAGTTTTTCAACTTGACTTTAAAAGTTGGACAGTAGTACTCTTGTCCAATGCTGGCAAACGTCTCATAGAGTTTCTTATCTACGCAAGTTAGAGATGCCCAAGGTCGTTGGTTTTCCTGACCTTCGTTGATGATGCCATCGTTTTTGTCAACAACTTTTACAGCTGATGGGACATCAACAGAAGTTGATAAAGCATCCAAAAATGCTCTTGCACTTTCGCGGTTACCGGGTGTTATTTTTTTTTCTTTTGACATGTTAATTCCTCCTGTCAAAATTATGGTCAGACTTTCTAGAACGCTGACGAGTGAGAGAGCTCTCTTGATTACAATTCTATAATACCACATTTACATCAATTTAAATGTATGCATTAGTCATATTTCTCGTTGAAAAATTCATAAAATAAGTTATAATTTTGTTAAGAAGAATAAGAGATAATGCAAACAATTTATAATTTCAGAAAGAGGTTTGATATGCTTAATTTTGATGAGAAACTTAGATGTTACGAACCATATATTAAAGTAACAGAAAGTTTAATTGGAGACAGGATAGTTGAAAACTATGTTAAGAACAACTATGCTAGTATCATTGTAGAACAATTTGAAGAGTATAAAAAGGATGGAATTTATACGAGGGCAGGCGATTTTATCAAAGAAAAACTACAATCTGAATTAAAAAATCCTGATGCGTTTTATAATGAGATAAAACGTGGAGAAAGTAAGGATGTTACGAACATTATTCCTCAGTTGAAAGAATTTCCTGTTGTAAAGCAACACCTTTCAGAGGTAGGTACGCAATTTGATAAACGGATAGTCAATATTAGAGACTCTCTAATACTAGGAAAAGAATTTTTATTAGGAAAAGACATATCACGTAATTCTAATTTGCTTCACTTCCTTTTATGGATTTTCGTAAATAATTATGATTATTCGAAAGTAACGAAATATGAAAGTGAGATTTTGGAGGTTATCGCCCAAAAAATCAGATATAATCTGAATAATATTGATGAAATTATTGATAATGATTTCGATATCCCCTTGCAAAATTATAAAGAGTTTATAGATATAAATAATTTTAAAAAAGATGTGGATCCGTTGGATTTATATATTAAATTAAACTATCCTGAAATTATTAAAGATCAATATCAAGTACAGAAAGAAATTGAAGAAAATAAAAGTAAAAGTACGTGGTCAAAAAAGATAAACAAATATACTAAGGAAAAATTTATTGAAAAACATGTAGTGGAACATTACAGCTCAAAAGGTACTTTGTACTATAGCCTTTCGACGGGGAGGAAAAAGATGGATGATGAGCTATTAAAAAAATTTAGAAATTTTTCTATACTGCATGAAAGCAAATCAAATCATTACAAAAATATAGAAAATTTTAAGTATATAAGATTAGCGTTAGGACTAGGAGCAATTTCTTTAGAAATTCCAATTCTAATACCTGAGATTACTAAGGCAGTTGAACAAACTAACTTACTAGGACTATCTGGAAAACAATATTTAGAAGCTTTATCGGACAATTTAGAAATAGTGGCAAAAGAACTATATGAAGAATATCAATGGCATGAAGAACAAAATCGCCTTGAACACTACTATTCTGATAATTTTAAAATTAAGTAATATTAAAACCCAACCAAAATTTATTTTGGCTGGGTTTATTTGATATTCTTTACAATCTCATTAAATGAAGATATAATTTTTCCTTGTTTATCTTTGGGTAATTTTGTTAAGTTTTCAAAAAGTACTTCTGGAGAATCTTCTCGATCTGATTCAAATGATTGTAGGTTGAAGAACTCCTCGACCGTTAGATTTAGGGCTTTGATTACGGATTCAAGAGTTTTTATCTTAAAATCATACTTCATGTTTTCTATATTTTGAATCGCTTTAACACCTAGCCCAGCAATTTCAGATAATTTTTCTTGACTTAATCCCTGTGCTTTTCTACACTCACGTATGCGAAATGCGATATGCTTTTGTAATTTATTATATTCCATACTATATACCATTTTACTATCTGTTTTCTCTAAAAATAAGTATAATAAACTATCCAAAAACGATAAAAGTATGGTAGAATAGTACTATATTGAATAAAATGCATAGGGCATTGTACAAAAGGAGTTTATAAATGTCAAAAGCTACGGAAAATAGTCATAGTACTGCTAAAAAATTGTATACGGGTACGGTTATTTCTGCCATCGCAACTGCAAGTCTTGTCGGAACAATCGGAACTGCTAATGCAAATGAGGTAGAGCTTCCATTGCCTACAACTGCTAAAACCGAGCCAGCTTTGGTAGAGAAAGAAGCGCCTAAGAAAGTGGAAGTGAAAACTCCTACTAAGGAAGACGTTGCTGAACTTGGTGCTACTGCTAAACAAACACAAGAAGCATCTGACAAAGCAAAAGAAGTCTTGGATCAAGCGAATGAAAAGTCTGATAAAGCAGAAAAGAAAGTAGCAGACTTGAAACAAGCTCAAGCAGATGCTCAAAAGACTGCTGACAAAGCAACTCCTGAAGCGATTCAAGGTGTTGAAAAGAAAGTAGAAACTGCTAAAGCAAATGTTCCAACTGCTGAACAAGCGGTATCAACTGCGCAAGCTGAAAAAGATGATGCAGACCGTAATGTCGCTATTCAAGGTAAAACTGTTGGTACTAAGCAAGCAGAAGAAACTCAAGCGCAAAATGGAGTTACTGATGCGAAAGCAGCCGTTAAAAGTGCAGAAGACGCTTTGAACGGTGAAGATCTTGCTGACGCTAAAGCTAAACAAGACGAAGCTATCAAAGAAGAAGCTACAAGCAAACAAGCTCAAGCAGATGCACAAAAAGCTCTTGATAGTGCTAAGGAACAAAATCAAGACCACGCTGCTCAACTAAAACAAGCAGAACAAGCGGTTCAATCTGCTCAAGCAAACCTTGAAGCAAAAGCTCAGGAAAAAGCAACTGCCAAAACAAATGCAGATAAAGCAACTGCTGATTACAACCAAGCGGTATCCACTCTCAATGAACTTCAAAAGGATACTAAAGCAACCATCACTCTTGCCCCAGACTTTATCAAGGCTGTGAAAGAGAATATGGCTTATACTGAAGAGTTGCGCAATGGAACTACTCTCACATCCGAAGAGCAAAGTGCTAAGACATTGGAACTCTACAACAAAATCGTAGACTCCCAACTCCAAAACCGCACCCTCAACAAGTACACCCAATCAGCCAAAGACCAAGCAGACAAAACTCGCTACGACATCAACAATCTTCCAAAAGAAGTTACAGACGAGTTGAACTACTTTGTCGCAGACCTTATCAACCAAATGCGTCGTCAACTTGGACTTCCAGACGTTGTTCTTTCAAAATCTAGTCTTGAATTTGCCAACAAAATCGCTAAAGAGTATGTCAAAGCGAACTTCTCTAAAGCGATGAAAGATGAATATCGTGCTAAAGGTGGCGCAGGTCACTACGCTAAAGGTGTTTACAAAGTTGCTAAAGAATACGGTTTGAATAGTACCTACACAGAAGAAGAAAACCAAGAGAACGCTGAAAAAGGTTTACAACCTTACGAAAATGCAGTTACAACTTATGTTTACCACGACTTTGATGATGCAGATGGTGTATTCCGTAAAACTATTGGAGAAATGAAAGAGAAATTGTACGATGACCTTATTGAACTTGTTTCTCACAAGAATGACTATCTCCACACTCAGGGTATCCTCCAATTCGATTACGCAAATGAAACAGTTTACTTTGGTGGTGTAGCGCAAAGTAAAACAGACGAGTTTTACACAACTCACTTCCTCACAAGTATCCGCACCACTAACGTAGATGGCTCAAAATGGGATAAAACTCCTATTGCCAACCCACTAAGCGACACCAATAAAGAGCAAGAGATTGCTAAAGCTCGTCAAGTGCTTGCAGATGCTATGACTGCTCGCAAAGATGCTCAAGCCAAACTTGAAGCGACAACCAAAGCAGAGTCAGATGCACAAACTGCTCTTCAAAACGCTCAAGCTAACTTGTCTGCCTTGAAGAATGGGGAAAACCCACTTGCCAACGCACAAAAAGCCTTTGATGAAGCAAAAAACCGTCATGATAAAGCAGTTGTGAATCTTGCTAACGCTAATGCTCTTGTCAATAACTTGACTGCTTCAAAAGCTACAAAAGAGGAAACTCTTAAACAAGCACAAGCGACTCTTAAAGACGCTGAGAAAGCTCTTCAAACTGCACAAGATGAACTTAAAGCAGAAGAAACTAAGATGAAAGAACTTGAAGCGATTGCTGAAAGCAAAGCTCAAGCGGTATCTACTGCTAAGAAAGCACTTCAAGCTGCTGAAGATGCGGTTAAACAAGCAGAAAAAGAACTTGCCGACCTTAAAGGTGCGAAAGTTCGCTTGAAAGAAGTAAAAGCAGAACTTGAAAGAGCAGAAACAGAGCTTAAAGAAGTTTATAAGGCACAAAACAAAGCCAAAGTAGACTACGAAGTTAAGAGCCTTGCAGCAGACCAAGCGAAGGCTGCTTACGAAACTGCCAAAGCCAAATACGAAGAAGCCGAAACAAAACGCTTGGTAGCTCTTGCCGATGCCAAACGTAAAGAGCTTGAACACTTGGGGTATAAACCAGTTCCAGTAGTAGATGGTAAGGGGAATGTGGTGGATTATACAGCAGAAAAAGTAACCGTAGGAACTAAAGACGATAAGACTTATCAAGCGCCTGCACAAGCTACAAATGCAAAAGTAGAGCCTAAGAAACAACTTCCAAATACAGGAACAAAGGAATCGAATCTCCTCGCATTGCTTGGAGCAAGTGTTGGACTATTGGCTTTAGCAGGAAAACGAAAATATAATAGATAAAAAGAAAGAGAGCGGTGGCTCTCTTTTCTCTATTACAGTTCAGTTATATATAAATTTTATATGGTGTGAACTTTTTGGTAAAATCTAGCTCAATTCGTGTATTTTTAGGGTAAAATTCACACCATTCAACTGAAATTTATTCAAATTAGATGAAATTCTGTTTTCTGAAAAAGTGGGAAAACATTGATTTTAAGCATTTACTGAAGGTTATTCAAATCATAGTTTTTCCAACCAGGTCTTAAGAAAGCTCGTAAAGCTAGCCAGTTCTCAAAACGTTAATCAATACGATTATATCAACGTTTACAGACATTCAAGAATTTACTCTTGGATGTCTTTTTTGTTTCAAAAAATCAAAGTTCACCCCAAAATTCACCCCATCAATTTTTTAAACTGCGAAATGCAATATCACCTACAGTTTGATTGACTTTATCTTTGGTATTAACGTAAGTTTTTGTAATTTCTTTATCACTATGAGTAAGAGCTTCTGAAATGGCCTCAAGAGAAATACCTGCTTGTTTTACTGGTGTGGCGCTTGAACATTATGCTTATCCATAGTATTTTGTGTTATAATGTAGAAACTATACAGAAAATAAAAGAATCTCTTTAAATTATGTAAATTTCACTTTGTGTAAACATGAGAAAATTTGAGTGTGGATAATGATGGGAGAGGATTTGTAATGATCAGTTTAGAGCTGTTGTCTGAAGAAAATAGTCTAGACGTCTATTCTTTTGAAAAAGAAAATCGAGAGTATTTTGAACGAAATTTACCTCCTAGACCAGCTAACTATTTTGATTTAGAAGGTTTTAAAGAAATTACAAGGGAATTGTTAACGGAACAAAGGAATCGTGCTGTTTACATGCATCTTATTAGAAATTCGCAAGGTGTTATGGTTGGGAGAATCAATTTAAGTGTCTTAGAGAGTGATCGAAATACAGTAGAACTTGGGTATAGGATTGGGGAAAATGTTAGCAACTTAGGCTATGCTAGCGAAGCGGTTAGACTTGTTTTAGACAAGGCTTTTATTGCTCATGGTTTCAATAGAATCATTGCAGGAACGGCAAGGGATAATCTGGCTTCTCAGAGAGTACTTTTAAAAAATGGTTTCACCTTTAGTAGAATGATAGAAAATGACTTACACATTCATAATGAGTGGGTTCATACAGCAGTATTTGAGATAAGGAGACCATAATATCATTATTTCCGGTCTATTAACAAGGTTAATGGAGGCATCAATCTTTCCAGACATTTAAGAATTTACTCTTGGATGTCTTTTTTTGTTCAAAATAGATAAGTGTTGCTGTTTAAACTTGATTTTCCCAGTGGACAATCGTCCACTTTTTTTATATAATAAAACTAAACCGAATTGGTTGAATTTCGGAAATGTAAGCTCAATCATCAATTGATCTTTCTAAGGGAGATAATGTTCGATAAAGCATCACACTAGGAGGTGAATCATGTACCAACCAGAAAAACTCAAGGCTCGGAGAAAAGAGTTAAAATTGACACAGAAGGAAATTGCAGAGGAATTAGGGATTAGTTTTCAGGCTTACTCCGCTTGGGAACGCGGGATTAAGGAACCATCCAAGGAGAAGGTTGCTCAGCTGGAGAAGATTTTAAAAGTGGCAAAAGGCTATTTTACTCAGATTGAGATTGTTCGTCTTTACAATAGTCTCTCCAAGCAAGGGAAGGACAAGGTTGTGCTCTATGCTCGCAACCTGGCTAAAGAAGAACAAACTCAGAAAGTGACGACCATGCCAGAGCGCCTCTACGAGTACCGTGTCTATGAACGCATGTCAGCAGGGATCGGGGCTTCGGTCTATGATAATCGGAATTTTGATACGGTTTACTTTAATGAGGAACTAGCCCACGATTTTGCTTCCTGGGTGGCTGGGGACTCCATGGAACCTAAATATCAAAATGGTTCCGTGGCTTTGATTCGAGAGACCGAATTTGATTATGATGGGGCGGTTTATGCAGTGGTTTGCAACAACCAGACCTATATCAAACGGGTCTATCGTGAGGAAGATGGCTTGCGTCTGGTCTCTATCAATCCCAAATACAAGGATATTTTCATCTCCTATGAGGAAGATCCTCGGATTGTGGGGATTATCGTTGGGAATTTTGTGCCGATGGAGGGCTAGCTCATGGGCTACTTTGATTATTCCAGAGAGCCCAAAAGTGATATTGCCTTTGTCGATATGAAATCCTTTTATGCCAGTGTCGAGTGTGTGAAAAGAGGCTTGCATCCGCTGAAGACCTCACTTTGTGTCATGAGTCGCGCGGATAATTCAACTGGCCTTATCCTAGCCTCCTCTCCCATGTTTAAGAAGATTTTTGGCAAGTCCAATGTTGGTCGGGCCTATGATCTGCCCTTTGATATCAAGACCCGCAAATTTTCCTACTATAACGCCAGAAAGCAGGGGTTGCCTACAGATTCAGACTATGTGCGCTATATTGAAGATTGGGCTCAAGTCACCTTGATTGTCCCTCCTCGGATGGACGAGTATATCGCAGTCAATATGGAAATCCAGCGAATCTTTCAAAACTATGGGAGTCCAGATGATATTTATCCCTACTCTATCGATGAGGGCTTTATTGACCTGACTAGTTCGCTCAACTATTTCATCCCAGACAAGCAGATTTCTCGCAAAGACAAGCTGGATATGCTTTCTGCTCGTATCCAGAGGGATATTTGGAGGCAGACAGGGATCTATTCTACGGTGGGTATGTCCAATGCTAATCCCTTACTGGCCAAGTTGGCGTTGGATAATGAGGCCAAGCACACTCCGACCATGAGGGCCAACTGGTCTTATCAGGATGTGGAAGAGAAGGTCTGGGCCATTTCCAAGATGACGGATTTTTGGGGGATTGGCAGGCGGATGGAGAAACGCTTGCATGCTCTGGGGATTTTTTCCATCAGAGAATTAGCTACAAGCAACCCAGACCAGCTACAGAAAGCTCTCGGTCAGGCTGGCCTGCGTTTGTGGTTTCATGCTAATGGGATTGATGAGAGCAATGTTCACAGGCCCTATAAAGCCAAGTCTCAGGGATTAGGAAATTCTCAAATCTTGCCGAGAGACTACGTGAAGCTACGGGATATCGAAATTATTCTCCGAGAAATGGCGGAGCAGGTGGCTATTAGACTGAGAAGGGCGGGAAAGAAAACAACCCTTGTCTCTCTCTATGTTGGTTTCTCTAAACAGGAGGTCAGGCCGTCTATTCATACACAAATGAAGGTCGAACCGACCAATAATACAGCTGTCTTAACGGATTATGTTTTGAAGCTATTTCATAATAAATACACTTCTGGAGCGGTCAGAAGTGTCGGAGTCAACTATTCAGGCTTTGTAGACGAGTCCTTTGGTTTGATTTCCCTCTTTGATGATGTTGACAAGTTAGAAAAAGAAGAAAGGCTCCAGACAGCTATTGACTCCATTCGGGAACAATTTGGTTTCACTTCTCTCTTAAAGGCCAATGCACTGGAAGAAGCCTCTAGGAGTCTTGCCAGAAGCAAGCTGATTGGTGGGCATTCTGCTGGAGGATTAGATGGATTACAATGATTGATCGTTCTTATTTACCTTTTCAATCTGCACGAGACTACCAAGATCCAGGGATGCAGAAGTGGATGGGCTTTTTCCTCTCAGAGCATACCAGTTCGCTTGGTGAAGAAAAAAATCGTGTTGATTTTTCGACGAATTTGAATTCAGTTGAGAAGCTACGCTTGCTTTCTCAGCTTTATGTTGGTCAATTGAAGGGATGTTTTGTTGTCAAGGAAAGAAAGCAAAAAATGACGATCATCGGTAAGGTGAGCGAATTATCACCTCAAACTCTATCTATTAGGACAAATGAGGGATATAGGCTGGTAGAGATTGTAGATATCCTCGAAATTCGACTGTGGGAGGAGGAAGTTTATGACTAGAAAAGAGCTGTATGAAAACAAACTACAGATGGATTATTTTTCAGATAGTTATATCCGCTTTGAAGAGGATTTCCAAAAATACTCTGCCATGAATGTTCCCTTGACTTTTTTGATCGATGATATCCTACGAACCATGGCAATGAATCAGAAGAACTACTTCGTCTTGAACAAGGAAAATGCCAAGGATGGGCGGGAGCATCGCTTTTATTTTAGGCTAGTGACAGAAAAAGAGTGCCCCAGAAATCGAACCTATGCATATGCTGGACTCAAAAATAGTAGTCAGTAGATCTAGATGTGGGAGAGGGAAGTCCGATCTAGGAAAGAAGGCTTATGAGCGTTAGAAGATCTCATGGTATTGGAATTCGAAACGTTATCCTTTATATGTGGAGTTCTTGCAGAAACTTATGATAGGTATTGATGATGAGATAAGAAAAGGGCCACTCTCTTTTTTAGATGAGCGATTATTTGAAAACGTGGTTGGATTTGAGAACAGCTATCTTCAATGATCATCTCACTTTATAGAGTCATACCAAAACATCCATGTACATTTGTGGATGTTTTTTTATTTGATAGATAGAAAAAGAGAAGACCATTTGGTCTTCTCAACGGGGGAACTGAATAATTAGAAAGAATCAATCAAAGAGGGTTATTAGTCTTTGAAATTCTTTTGGAAGATGAGGAGAGACAAGATTGAAGTAATGGCTGCCAAGAAGAGGAAGGCAGTTGCTTCTTGTTCCCCAGTTGCAGGGAGTTCTTTTTCCTTTTCTTCTTTGACCGTAGCTGTAACAGGAGCTTTTTCATCTTTTGCTGATGAATTATCTGTTACGGCTGGAGTCGGTTTTTCAGTCTCTCTTGGTAGAACATACTCAGGAAGAGTCACAACTGGTGGCGCTTCTGTACCAACTGAGCTTTGTTTGCTACCTACCTCAATCACTCGATCTTGAGCTGGAGTTGCTTCTGTTTGGAGAACCTTGCGATTGTCACCGTCCACTTCAACATACTCAACTAAAAGACCGTCTTTTCCTTCTGATAGAACATGCTCTTTTCCTTTGTCTAATTGTGGGTTTTCGTGACGAATAGTCTTGAACGGTACGACCTTATTGACGATTTCCAAGCTTGGAAGTGTAAAGACAAGGTCTTTAACCCCTTCCTCAGGACTTGAAGACGTAATTGGTTTCTCAGGCTGAGCAGGTTTCTCAGGTTCAGCCGGCTTTTCCGGTTGAGCTGGAGTTTCAGGCTGAGCAGGTTTCTCAGGTTCAGCCGGCTTCTCAGGTTGAGCTGGAGTTTCAGGCTGAGCAGGTTTCTCAGGTTGAGTTGGCTTTTCCGGTTGCGCTGGTTTCTCAGGTTGAGCTGGAGTTTCCGGTTGAGCGGGATTTTCAGGCCCAGCAGGTTGTTCAGGTTGAGCTGGAGTTTCCGGTTGCGCCGGTTTTTCCGGTTGAACTGGCTTTTCCGGTTGCATCGGTTTCTCAGGCTGAGCTGGCTTTTCCGGTTGCGCTGGTTTTTCAGGCTGAGCTGGTTCGAGCTTGTTGATTTGTTCGAGAGCAGTTTCTAGCGCTTTATTGACTGCCTCCTGAGTCTTAGCTTCTTGGATCGCAGCAATGGCTTGATCTGCAATTTCAACTAATTTCTTCTTAGCTTCATTGTTAGAACCAAGCTCACCGACTTTTTTCTCGATAGCTTCAGTCAAGCTAGCCATGGCTTTATCATATTCAATTTCCGGTTGTTTTGGTTCAGCTGGCTGGTCAGGTTTAGAAGGTTCTTCAGGCTGTTCAGGTTGATCTGGACTAGGTTCCTCTTGTCCTCTTTGATAGTTTTCATCCTTGGATAGGATATCTTGTAAGGAACTGACTGTCAACATGACTTCTTGAACATCCACAGCTTCGGTACTAAGTTGGTTTCTCAATTTTTCTAGATTTGCTTGGAAAGCTTGGCGTGCAGTAGCCGTATTTTTCAAACCTGCTGGATCAAAGTTTGACAGATCATCTTTCCATTTAGAGATAGACTGGATGATATCTGTCTTGCTGTAGAGTTCACTACCTTCACCACGAGTGATGAATTGGTCTACCTGGATACCGATATTTCGAGACAAATCGTTTCGATCAGGATCGAGTTGAAGGGTGACTGCGTGCAGGTTTTCGTCCAGACCTTTTAGGTTAACCAGAGTTTGATTGCCTTGGCGTTGGGCAGCGTGACCGCTAAAGTATTTCTTACCATCAATAGTCGAAGCATTTCCCATACCCTCTTGGTAAGGAACTTCTTTGCCGTCGAGGAATACCTTGTAGATACCATGATTTGGATCAACATAGCCCTTGATATCAAGTCCAGTACCGTAGAAGTAAGCTGTGACGGTTGTCTTTTTCTTTTGTTCATCAGTTAAGCGACCAAAGGAAGCCCAAGACTCCGTCTTTTGGTATTTATCTGCGGAATTAGTTTCATGGTTCCAGCCAGGACTGTAATCCAACTGACTAGCTTGGTCATCATAGCTTGTTTGATCCTTGATCAGCAATTCGGCTTTCATCACTTGGATGGTTGCATCGGTAGCAAAACCGAGCAAGGCACCATCAGAAACAGAAGTGAGCTTGGCTTTAAAGTCAAAGATAGAGTCGGCTTGTTCTGTAAAGTCAATCGTTGGGATGGTCACAGTCTTTTCTGTTTCTCCATCTTCAAAAGTCACATCTTGAGTTGTATCTTGGTAAACTTTACCGTGAACTCCAGTTCCAGGTTCTGTAATGAAGCGAACAGTAGCAGCCCCCTTGCTTCCACCAACACGTTTAATCTTAACAGTGACTGGTTTTCCTTTTTCGACTTCGTAGTTGGTAGATTCGAGTTCAAACATTCCCTTGCTATCATTGTTTAGGGTGTAGATTCCTTCTGTAGCAATTGGTTCACCTGTTTTGTTTACAAGAGTAATAGTATGTTGGCCAGGTGCTAAATCGCCTGTCTCAAAGACTTTTTGGCTGCGTTTACGGCTAGCATTCTTAGTTTGGACATCGGCAACCTTTTGACCATCAACGTAGACGGACATTTCTCCATGACCTGGATCGACTGTAGAGACGACATAGGCCTTGGTTCCTGTGAAGGTATAGCTTGCTTTGGCATCTTTTTGATTGGTCCACATAGAAGTGCCACGAACACCTTCAGATTCATTGTACCAAGTTGTTCCGGCTGTATCCGCAGTTGTGTTTGAGTGGTATTCAAGTCCGAGAGGATAGCCATCTGTCTTTTCAATGCTGCTTGGTGTCTTGTAAACTGAGAAGTTGGTCAAGATTGGGGTTGCTTGAGCACCAGTGATGGTTACACGAATTTTTTGTGCCTCTACAGGCTTACCTTGAATCAAGCGACGGTAACCAACAGTTGAACCTTCACCATATGGAACCCAGCGTCCGTTGATTTCGACTTCAATCTTGAAACCAGAGATCCGTTGACCTTTGGCAATGTCTTCTTTGAGTTCGACAACGTCAAAGCGTCTCTTTTGCCCCAAATCGACTGTGAAACTACCTGTTGTGGCATCATTTGAGAGCGCCCAGCTGGTGTCATCTTTACCGTCTGTGAGGTGACTTTCCTTGTAGAGGCGGTTCTGACGAGTAGAACTTGCTGTTACAGTGGCACCTTTGGCAAAGTCAGTTGCATACATTTGGTCTAGAGTTGCCTTGAATTCCTTCAAGCGAGCTACATCTGCATCTGCGAATTTTCCTTCTTTGTTTGGTGGAATATTGAGAAGAAGTGGCGTTCCACGACCAACAGACTTGAAGTAGATATCCATCAACTCTTTGAGTGATTTCGGCTGTTGATTGTCATGGTAGAACCAACCAGAACGAATCGAAACGTCAGCTTCCCCTACAGAGTACATATCACCATCTGGGTCACCATGGTTGAGGTATTCGTTTTTCACATCGTCTGTGATATTGGCTCTCTTGACTTTATGCCAGACAGGGTCACCTGCGATCCCCCGTTCATTTCCAATCCAGCGAACGCTTGTCGGTTGAGCAGAGAAGATGGCGATATCTCCTTCAGCTTCTTTGATGTATTTGAACCACTCATCAAAGGTATAAGTGACTTTTTGTGCACCGCTACCACGCGCACCGTCCATCCAAACTTCGATGAATTTGCCTTTATTTCCGTATTTCGGATTTCCAAGGATTTCTTTCAGTTGGTTGAGATAGTATTGGTTGTATTCCTTTTCGGTTGCAACATGGTATTTAGGATGGTTGGCATCCCATGGTGAAAGGTAAACCCCCATGTTCATGTCATACTTGCTAGCAGACTTGGAAACTTCTTCGAGAAGGTCACCCTTTCCATCTTTCCATGGGCTAGCAGCTACGGTATGGTTGGTGTATTTAGATGGGTAAGCAACGAATCCGTCGTGGTGTTTAACAACCATAATGGTTCGTTTGAAGCCAGTTTCCTTCAGAGTGCGAATCCACTGGTCAGTATCCAAGTTGGTTGGATTGAAGTATCGAGGGTCTTCTTTCCCATTTCCCCATTCAGAATTGGTATAAGTGTTCATTCCGTAGTGGATGAAGGCCGCCAATTCTTCCTTGTGGTAATCAAGTTGAGCCTTGCTTGGAAGAGGTCCATGGTTTCCAATCTCAGTTTCCTTATCTTCTGGATGAGCCACTGGTGGAGTCGGAGTCGTTGGATTAGCTGTATCAGCGACTGGCTCGTATTCAAAGACGACCTCATTCACCCCTTTTTGCTGGATCCTTGCTTCCAAGCTAGCTTTTACTGGACGGTAGCCAGCAATGTCTTTTGCATGGAAGGTGTTGACAAAGGAAACGTCATACTCTTGACCGTCATTGTTATCAACTGTCGCTTCCGCTAGTTCAGTAGTGGTTCCTTTTTGACGGTAGTAAACTTTGAAAGAGCCTTTGTTGACTTTATAGACCACCTTGATGACACGTGTACCGGCAGGCGCTTTGCTGACAACATTGTGCTCTTCAGTCCATGCATCTTTTAGCTGTTTATTGACTGCTACGCCATCAATGGATACAATTTCGTATTTGTCTTTATTCTTCTGATAGAATTCCGTCTTCTCGATTTCTTTTTTGAAATTATAGTCAAATGGCGAATCAACAGCTGTCTGTTCGATAAAGGTGTCCTTATCTTTGACAGGATTTCCTTCTTCGTCTTCGTGTTGAATAACCACACGACCGTATTCAACTCCCTTGGTCAAGGTAGCAATCCCATCTTGGTTGAAGGAATATTCGTTGTTTCCAATAACAGCTGTTTCGTTCCGAAGCATACGCCCCTCATCGGTAAAATAGTAACGATTTCCGTTATCTCCTTGGTACCAGCCTTTCACACCATGTTTGGCAATCAAGTCCTTCACCCATTTCAGTTGTTTAGGTGAAAGGACGAGTCCGCCACCAAAGCGATCCTTTTCAGGAACACCATTGTCGACGGTTCCGTGTTGGTGAACACCGAGAACTTTTCCTTGGCTATCGACAATCCCACCACCAGACAAACCAGACACAGAAGTGGTTTGGTAGGTGATACCGGTCGTTCCCTTATCGTCATAGGAATCAACAGATCGGATAGTCCCGTTAGCCTTGTAAAGTTGGCCAGCTAGGATAGGTTGTTTCAGTTCTTTTGAGCTCGAGTCAGTTGGGTAGCCAATCGTACTAATAGCTTCTCCCGGCTGATGCGTCTTGTGCTCCGCTAAAGGTGCAAAAGTTGCTGCTTTGTTTGGACTAGCAATCGGAAGAGGAATAGGAGCTTCTACAAGAGCAAGGTCGTTTTTATAGCCTTTGCCAAACTCCTTCTTGTTCCAGAAATGGATGTCCTTTTCTCTAAATAAAACCGTAGTTCCAGAAGATGGAAGTGAGTTTTTCTTTTCGCTATTTGAACCAACGTTATAGTAGAACTGGGCAGCTTTCCCACCACGGATGTGGCCTTCACCAGTTTCTTTATTGGCTTCTAGGAAGTTATGAGCGACGGTAAGGATCAGGTTAGGGGCTACAAAGATACCTGAGCCTGAAACGAGGTAACGTTGCTCCCCTGCATTGTAAGTGCTGTAAACCATAGTAGCAGCAGTTGCAGGTTGTCCCTCGTAGTTGATGTGTTTGAGATCTTGTCCACCGTTAATAATAGCACGGTTTCCATTCTCAGCTTCTTTTGGAGCTTCTTCCTTATCCTTTAGAATGCTCTTAGTTTCTACTTCTGGACTAGCTTTCTTGTCAACGATAGTAGTCGTGTCGAGTTCTTTGACAGGTGTGTCGGGATAGGCACGGTCCTGAATGTCTTCAGGGAGCAAGTCAGCACTGTTGGTATCGGCAGCAGGCGTTTCTTGTTTTTCAGTCTCTACTCGACCTGCTTCTTTAGCTGGTTCAGCCTTGCTTTCCTCTATATCTGCGACTTGTTCAATTTGCTGGTCTAAATTGGATGTCGTGGCAGGAGATGTTTCGTCTGCACGCACGGTTCCAGAAGCAAAAAATGCCAGTCCGACGATGACAGAGGCTACGCCCACAGTTAACTTCCGAATGCTAAAAGTTTGCCCTTTTTCAAAAAGGTATCGATTCATAATATACTCCTAGTTTTTAGAAAGGCAGTCAGCTACTGCCCGAGCCCAAGTCTGACTTGGTTACAACTTGATTTAATGAAAAAACTCTCTGATAATTTGTAAGCTACTTTACCTCCCGTTTATAAAGCGCTTTCATTTTAAGATAAAAAATTTAAAAGGCCATTTCTCCCTTAAAATGACTAATAGTTTTTAATATAACAAATATACTAAATTAATGAAAGAATTGCAATAGCAAAAAAGCAAAAAATAAATATAAATTAAAGAAAATAAGTTACTTTTTAAAGAAAAAAAGCATCCTTTCAAGTCTCAAACTAAATGAAAGGACACGTTTTAAAAAGAAATTAGAGTATCTTTTGAAGAGACTCTTGGATGGTTTGGGGGTCTGTTTTGGAAGAGAAGCGCTCAAGGACTTGCCCATCTCGACCAATGAGAAACTTAGCAAAATTCCATTCGATTCGTTTTCCTAGCGGACCAGCTTTCTGGTCTTTTAACCAAAGGTAGAGAGGATCTGCTTCCTTGCCGTTGACCTTGATCTTGGCAAAGCGAGGGAAAGTTGTCTGATAGTGTAGGCTACAGAAGCTATTGATCTCCTCTGCGCTGCCGGGTGCTTGTCCCATAAACTGATTGCAAGGAAAATCCAAAATCTCAAAGCCCTTATCTTGATAGCGTTCATAGAGTTCTTGGAGCCCTTTGTACTGGGGGGTTAAGCCACATCCGGTAGCAGTGTTGACAATCAAAAGAACTTTGCCACGATAGCTCTCCAGGGGAGTTACTTGGTTGTTTTGGTTCAAAACGGAAAAATCATAAAGTGAAGTCATGAGGGCCTCTTTTCTTTTTCTACATTGTAACAGTTTTTACTTTTTTCGTCGAGTCGGATGGGAGAGGTTATTGAAAAAATACACAATTGTTAATAAATCAGCACAAAATGATGACCCTTTTATAAAACATGGTATAATAGGCCTATATAGCTAAATGAAGTAAACCTAACACTAGGGATTAAGAAAAAGGATAGAACAGTCATGTCAACAGTAAAAAGTGATCTAAATATTGCGCAAACGTATGCGAGTCAGCTGAAAAATGCTTGTCAATCGTTAACAGCAATCGCTGCGGCTAGTCAAGATGAGCTAACGACCCTTCAAGGGAATAACAAGGCCCATCAATGTCTGACAAAGGATCAAAATCTAGCTAGTCAGATTACAGCCGCTGTCACCCTAACTTCCGAACGACTGCACTCTGTAGCGAGTGATTTTGAGGCGCTAGATGAAGCTGCGGCCAATGATTTTAGGAGTCATACATGAGCAAGTTAGATGGGTTGAAGAAAAGAGAGCGAGACCTCTTGTACCAGCTAGAAGACAATGGAAAAGAGAAATATCGCACCAAAGAACTGATAGAAACCTTTGAAGGATATGATAGAGCTAGCCACCGTTATCAAAGTGATTTGTGGGAGGCGGCCTATCAGAGCCGATATGCAGGACAGTTGGAAGAAACGCTCCTGCAAAGAAACCAACTTAAAAACCAAATCCTTGAGGACCTCAGCTACCACATGGATGATTTGAAGAAAGAAAAATTCCGGTTAGAGGGAGACTTGGATGCGGTTTACTATGAAAGACGCAAAGAACTAGAAAGAGAAGAGGAGAAACGACATGGGCATTGATATGTATTTGGAACAATCACAACTACAAAGTTCAAGTGTAGTAACCATGTGCCAATCTCAGGTGGAGGCTTATCAAGACTTGCAATCAGCCATTCAAAAGTTTTCAGAGGATACAGAGAGTCTAAAGGGCGACGCTTATGATTCGGCTAGAAGTTTTTTTGCAAGTGCCTTGCTGCCCTTGAGCAAAGGGGGACAGCTCTATGCAGAAACCTTCTCTCAAGCTATCAAGAAATTTCCAGAAGACTACCAAAGTATGGTCGACAGCAAGAGTTGGCGTGAGGATGATCTGCTTGATAAGATCCGCCAGGAAGAGCAAATGATTGCTTATCTAGATGAAGTCAACCAATCCCTTTCTAGCTTGACCATGGATAGTGAAGAAAAGGGGAGATTGAGACGCAGCAATGTGGAACTCATGCGAGGACACCATGCGAATAAACGCGTCTATGAAACGATTTTGAGAGACCTGCGTGCCTATGATAGCTACTCAGGAGGGCTTTTCGATGAACTAGACAGTATTGATGTGCAACTGAGTCGCGGACTGGCCCAGATTGAAAGTAGTTGGGATGCAAAGACAGGGGTCTTTAAAGTCCCATCTGACCTGACTTGGGCTAACTACCTATCTGCTTATACTGATACAAAGGATATGAAGCTCAGTCGACAAGAGAAGACCTTTGTCCAGACCATGATGGCAGAATACGGCTTTGATGCAGAGACAGCCCAACAACTCCTGACCATCAAGCAGGGGATAGACAGTAAGTTCCCAACCTCAAGTCAAGAGTTTCGTGACTATATCTTTTTGCGAGTCGTCGGTGCAGCCTACTATAATGACTTTAAGTGGAATGAAACGGCAGGTGGTTTGGGGCATTATTTTTATAACGAATTTGTGAGTGATCCGCAGACAGGCCAAAAATTGAAAACTTTGAAACCAATTCTTGAAATCTTTAAAGAATTAGGATTGAAAAAAGAAAAGGCCAAAGAACTGTATTATAACCTTAGATTGCAACATGAGATGGCGGGTGGTGAAGTTGCTAATATAACAAAGTTAAAAGAAAAAAGACTTGAATATAACAGTGCCAAGACTAAATATGAAAAAGTTTATGGTACTTCAGGTAACTTTGACCAATTTTGGGATACCAAACTGAAGGCCTATTCTAACAATGGAGCAGGCCATGCAGACTTTACCCATCAATCCATCACTATGGCGACTCACCTTAATCCTAATCAAGTTCAGTTAGCTGATGTCTATGGCGGTAGAGAGCATGTCAAGGACCTTTCAGGCTGGGAGGGAGACACGACCTTTAACGCTACGGATAAGAAACCAAGCATTGGTGAAGACGACTACAAGGCAGATTTGGACTCGGTCAATCTTATCGGCCGTATGCAGAAGGGGCAATCCTATGACCAAGCGATATCTTCCTATTATGCTGACCTTCAAAAATACTCCTCTCAGAGAGAAAGAGAATTTTTGAAAAATAAGGATTGGAATACAGTCAGGGATACTATTTATGATAGTTTGCGACCAACGGATATTAAGTTAGATGGGGAGGGTGCTCTTAAAGCATATATTGAAAGAAAATATCCAGGTGTGTCCAAGTTTTTAAATCGTTTAGAAGTTGTGGCAGATTAGGAGGATGATGATGAAAAAAATACTCGGTCTAGTAGTGTTATTTGTACTAATTGTATTATCTTGTTTCTACTTTTTTATCCAACAACCTAAAAATATTTTTGATGAAATTTACCAAGAGACGGAGAAAACCTATCGGTCAAATAATATTTTAAGAAATATAGATGGATTTGAAATCAGACCTGATTGGCCAAGTGATGGAGAGTATTCTAAATATTATCCATTTGGAACTTATAATAAAAACAATACCCCAGAAGACTATTTTGAAATCGAAATTGGTTTTAATTTTGCTACAAAAACACAATTAAGTTCAATCTCGTTTGAAAAGCGAATTGGGCCAAATGTTAGAGTTAGAATATGGGATAACTATTCTCGTAAGGATCGTGTTTTAAAAAAATTTGTAAAAATAGGTTTAAAGAAAGCGGATACGGAAACTTATATCGAAGACGAAACCCAAGTGAAATCTTACCTAGAGCAGTACGGTATCACTGCCAAGGATTTGGATTCTTACTACGACGAAATCGTAAATCAGAAAGTCCTGAAAGATTGGTGCTCGATTTATGACAGTAAATACTCGCCAAGCAATTATGGTGATGTCAAGATTGAAACCCAGTGGGAGAATTGGTGATAGGGATCAGTAGATATTTTGGAAAATATCCTATGAATTGAAGTGGAAATCCCACCTAGAACAAGCTAGGTGGGATTCTTTGCCTATAAAATGAGAAATTAGCGAATCTTGGTCTATTTTTTAACGTGTTCCGATAAAAAGGCATAGGTCATGCTTCCAAAGATAGCTCCAATTCCCAAACCCAAGACTAGTAAAGGGAGCGTTTTATCGAACTGGGAGAGATTGTCCCAAAAGGTATCAAGGGGAAGATGCTGAACAAAGAGTTTGTGAAAGGCTGATAAGACAAACAAGCCAATTGGAATACTGACGAATACACCCCAACTACGAAGGTTGATTTGGCTTTTGCTGTAGCTTTTGTGAGGGATTTCGGACTGGTCATCCTTATCCAAACGTAAGTCGCGAACTGCTAGTCTCGCCCTAGATGAGAGGACGAAGATAAGTCCAAAATAGAGGTAGGGCATGGCATCTCGAACCAACTCTATGAAGCGTCCAAATAGGAGATAGAACAAGAAGAGTAGGAGGGAGGAGTAAATGATTTGGATCAAGGAACGAGCACAAGCCTTGTAAATCATCTCTTGACGGCATTCATCAAAAGGCCCTTGTATGTGAAAGAATAGTTTGAGTAAGCGAGTGGTGAAATCTTCTTTTTTCATGGGAGTAACCTCCTAAATGAGCGATTTTTGATTGACTTCTTTAAAGAGTTGATAGAGAGTATAGAAGTAAACCAAACTAAAAATGATACAGATTATTAGAAATACCAGGTATCTCCAATCCATAGGATTTGTTAAAAGTTGTGGAAAGGATACGAGGATAAAACAGAGAGATGCGTTTAGAAGACGTATTTTTTTTGATTGGATTTTCTGGAATCTCTGTCCCTTGTTCAATACAGGAAGGAATAAAAGAAAGATAATCAAGAAAGGATGCTCAATATGTCCAGAAAGTAGGAAAAAGGTAACAAAGATACTGATAAAAACATGACTGATCAGTAGTTTAGCTAGTGATTTCATAAGGTACCTCCTAGTCGTCTTCTTGCTCTTTCTTGGCTTTTCGAATGCGAAGAGAGACAACAATTTGCATCATCAGTCCAAAAAAGAACGCTCCCAGTATAGTTTTTAAAATATGTTTTGAATTCAGAAGAGAACTGATGAAATTTGGATTTTCACTGGTTAGGGTATCGATGAGTGGCATTATAAAAAATATCGCTATGCCGTAGATCAGACCGGCTTTTAGACCCGGAAAATGTAGCTGTTTACTTTCTTTTTGACTCAGTATTTCGGGATCAATAGCTGTGATGCCCGTTTTCTTGGTTTGAGAGACCACATAGAGGGCAGCTACCATCGAAATGCCAAAAACCACGAGAGGATAACCGATAGCGACAATTTGTGGGTATTTATAGGCAAGAACGAGCGGGATAAGATTGCCAAATGTCATCAGATAAAAGAGGACAATAAAGACCTGATTCCCGATACGATCGGCCTCGCGCCGTTTGTGTTCGTCAAGGGGACCAGAAATACCGTATATGCGTTTGATGAGTTTTTCAGTGAGAGTTTCTTTTTTCATTTGTTTGCTCCTTTTTTAAAAATCGTCTTCCCAAAAAAGACTATTAAGGTCAGTTTGGAGGCTGCGGGCGAGGTTGAGACAGAGTTCCAGGGTTGGATTGTACTTGTCGTTTTCAATCATGTTGATGGTCTGTCTCGAGACACCGATATCTTTGGCGAGCTCGAGCTGGGAAATGCCCAATTCCTTGCGGAATTCTTTGACACGATTCATAGGGTCTCCTTTCTGATATGTCGTATATATTTGACTATATTATATTCTTTCGGGGATGAGATGTCAAGTATATATGACATATTTTTGGGAATTTTTTTCGAAGAAACTTAGCCTTGTCTGACAAGTGCAAGCTGGTCGGATTTGTGGTAAAATAGATAAGATATGACAAAAGAATTTCATCATGTAACGGTCTTGCTTCATGAAACGATTGATATGCTTGACGTAAAACCTGACGGTATCTACGTTGATGCGACTTTGGGCGGAGCAGGCCATAGCGAATATTTATTAAGTAAATTGAGCGAAAAAGGGCATCTCTATGCCTTTGACCAGGACCAGAATGCCATTGACAATGCACAAAAACGGTTGGCACCCTATATCGAAAAGGGGATGGTAACCTTTATCAAGGATAACTTCCGTCATTTGCAGGCACGTTTGCAGGAGGCTGGTGTCCAGGAAATTGATGGAATTTGTTATGACTTGGGAGTGTCCAGTCCTCAGCTAGATCAGCGTGAACGTGGCTTTTCTTATAAAAAGGATGCACCACTGGATATGCGCATGAATCAGGAAGCTAGTCTGACGGCCTATGAGGTGGTCAATCATTATGACTATCATGACTTGGTCCGTATCTTTTTCAAGTATGGTGAGGATAAGTTTTCTAAACAGATTGCCCGCAAGATTGAGCAAGCGCGTGAGGTGAAACCCATTGAGACGACGACGGAGTTGGCAGAGATTATCAAGTCGGCCAAGCCTGCTAAGGAACTCAAGAAAAAGGGGCACCCTGCCAAGCAGATTTTCCAGGCTATCCGAATCGAAGTCAATGATGAGCTGGGCGCTGCAGATGAATCCATCCAGCAGGCCATGGACATGCTGGCTCTGGATGGGAGAATCTCGGTCATTACCTTCCATTCGTTGGAAGACCGCTTGACCAAGCAGTTGTTTAAGGAGGCTTCAACAGTGGAAGTTCCCAAAGGCTTGCCCTTCATTCCAGATGACCTTAAGCCCAAGATGGAATTGGTATCCCGCAAGCCAATCTTGCCAAGTGCTGAAGAGCTAGAGGCCAACAACCGTTCGCATTCAGCCAAGTTGCGCGTGGCTAGAAAAATTCACAAGTAAGAGGAAAAGCATGGCAGAAAGAATCGAAAAAACAAGCCAGTTATTGCAAACGAAGTTTAAAGGTTTTTCACGTGTGGAAAAGGCCTTCTATGTTTCGATTGCTGCAACAATGATTATCCTGGCATTTAGTGTTGTGTTTATGCAAACCAAGCTATTACAAGTTCAGAATGAATTAACCAAGGTCAATGCTCAAATCGAAGAAAAGAAAACCGAGCTCGACGATGCCAAGCAAGAGGTCAATGAATTGATTCGTTCAGAGCGTTTGAAAGAAATTGCAAACTCCAAGGATTTGCAGCTGAATAATGAAAATATCCGAGCGGCGGAGTAAGATATGAAACAGTGGAAAGAAAAAATCATCCGTTATGCCGTTCGTAATCGCAAATCTCCAGAAGAAAACCGCCGAAGAGTAGGGAAAAGCCTGAGTTTATTGGCTGTCATACTCTTCGCTGTCTTTTTGGTGAACTTTGCGGTTATTATCGGAACGGGTAGTAAATTTGGTAAGGATTTGGTTCAAGAGGCCAAAAAGGTTCACCAAACAACCAAGACGATTCCTGCAAAACGAGGGACTATATACGATCGTAATGGAACGCCTATTGCAGAGGATGCGACTTCTTATAATATATATGCTGTTATTGACAAGAACTACAAGTCAGCAACTGGTAAAATCCTCTATGTAGAGGATTCTCAATTTAATAAGGTGGCTGAAATTTTCCATAAATATCTAGATATGGAGGAGTCTTATGTCAAAGAACAGCTTTCTCAACCAGATCTGAAACAGGTATCTTTTGGAGCCAAGGGAAATGGAATCACCTATGCCAATATGATGGCCATTAAAAATGACCTCAAAACAGCTGGGGTTGAGGGGGTTGACTTTACAACTAGCCCTAACCGCAGTTATCCCAATGGACAGTTTGCTTCTTCCTTTATCGGTTTAGCGCAACTCCATGAAAATGAGGATGGAACCAAGCGTTTGATTGGGTCATCTGGTTTGGAGAGTTCTTTAAATAGCATTCTTGCAGGTACAGATGGGATCATCACCTATGAGAAGGATCGTCTGGGAAATATTGTTCCGGGTACGGAGCAGGCTTCCCAACACATGGTAGACGGAAAGGATGTTTACACAACCCTTTCTAGTCCCTTGCAATCCTTTATGGAAACTCAGATGGATGCCTTCCAGGAAAAGGTAAAAGGCAAGTATATGACGGCTACCTTGGTCAGCGCTAAGACAGGAGAAATCCTCGCTACGACCCAACGGCCGACCTTCAATGCCGATACCAAGGATGGCATCACAAAAGACTTTGTCTGGCGTGATATCCTCTATCAAAGTAACTATGAACCAGGATCAGCCATGAAGGTTATGACGTTAGCTTCTTCTATTGATAATAATACCTTCCCAAGTGGAGAATACTTCAATAGCAATGAATTTAAAATAGCGGATGCGACGACTCGAGATTGGGATGTTAATGATGGTTTGACGACTGGTGGGATGATGACTTTCTCACAAGGTTTCGCTCACTCCAGTAATGTTGGAATGAGTCTACTTGAACAAAAAATGGGAGATGCTACTTGGTTGGATTATCTAAACCGCTTTAAATTTGGAGTTCCAACTCGTTTTGGTTTGACAGATGAATATGCAGGCCAACTTCCAGCGGACAATATTGTTAATATTGCTCAGAGTTCATTTGGTCAGGGGATTTCTGTAACGCAGACCCAGATGCTACGTGCTTTTACAGCCATTGCCAACGATGGGGTTATGTTGGAACCGAAATTTATCAGCGCCCTCTATGATCCAAATGACCAATCTGTTCGTAAGTCTCAGAAGGAAATTGTCGGAAATCCTGTGTCAAAAGCAGCAGCGTCCTCTACTCGGGAGCACATGGTCATGGTCGGAACAGATCCTGTCTACGGTACCATGTATAACCACAGCACAGGAAAACCAAATGTCAATGTTCCGGGACAGAATGTTGCCCTCAAATCAGGGACTGCTCAGATTGCTGATGAGAAGAATGGGGGTTACCTAACGGGTGAAACCAACTATATCTTCTCTGTTGTGTCGATGCATCCTGCAGAAAATCCTGATTTTATCCTCTATGTGACGGTGCAACAGCCAGAGCATTATTCGGGTGTTCAGCTGGGAGAGTTTGCCAACCCAATCCTTGAACGAGCTTCTGCTATGAAAGAATCCCTCAATCTTCAGTCAACTGCTAAGAACTTGGATCAGGTCAGCAAGACGACAAGCTATGCCATGCCAGCTACCAAGGACTTTACCCCAGGTGACCTAGCAGAGGAATTGCGTCGTAACCTTGTCCAACCAATCGTTATCGGAACAGGAACCAAGATCAAGGAACTCTCGGTTTCTGAAGGAGATAATTTGGAAGCCAATCAGCAAATCTTGATCCTGTCAGATAAGGTCGAAGAAATGCCTGATATGTACGGCTGGACAGATGAAAATGTGCAAACATTTGCTAAATGGCTGAATATAGAAGTCGAGTGGGAAGGTAGTGGCAAAACGGTCAAGAAACAAAGTGTCCGTGCCAATACAGCCCTCAAAGACATTAAAAAAATGAAAATAACTTTAGGAGATTAAGATGATTAGTTCCATTAGTGCTGGAATTCTGGCCTTTCTATTGACCTTGATAGGTATTCCAGCCTTTATCCGATTTTATCGAAAAGCACAGATTACGGGTCAGCAGATGCATGAGGATGTCAAGCAACACCAAGCTAAAGCTGGGACTCCAACCATGGGAGGTCTTGTCTTCCTGATTGTTGCAGTAGTTGTGAGCTTTCTGGCTGCTCTCTTTACCCAACAATTGACCAACAATGTCGGCATGATTTTGTTTATCTTGGTTTTGTATGGTTTGGTAGGTTTTTTGGATGATTTCCTCAAGGTCTTTCGTAAGATTAACGAAGGCTTAAATCCCAAGCAAAAACTTGCTCTCCAGCTCCTTGGAGGAGTGATTTTCTACCTCTTTTATGAGCGTGGTGGCGACATGCTTTCGGTCTTTGGCTACCAAGTTCATCTAGGCATTTTCTATATTTTCTTTGCCCTTTTCTGGCTAGTTGGCTTTTCAAACGCAGTAAACTTGACAGACGGGATTGACGGCTTAGCAAGTATTTCCGTGGTGATTAGCTTATCGGCCTACGGTGTGATTGCTTATATGCAAAATCAACTGGATATCCTTCTTGTGATTCTTGCCATGATTGGTGGTTTGCTAGGTTTCTTCGTCTTTAACCACAAGCCTGCCAAGGTCTTTATGGGAGATGTGGGAAGTTTGGCTCTAGGTGGGATGCTGGCAGCAATCTCTATGGCCCTCCATCAAGAATGGACGCTTTTGCTGATTGGGATTATCTATGTTTTTGAGACAAGTTCTGTTATGATGCAGGTTACCTACTTCAAACTTAGTGGTGGAAAGCGTATTTTCCGTATGACACCTGTCCATCATCATTTTGAGCTTGGAGGATTCTCAGGCAAGGGCAATCCTTGGAGTGAGTGGAAGGTTGATTTCTTCTTTTGGGGAGTTGGGCTTCTAGCAAGTCTCTTGACCTTAACCTTTTTATACCTGCTGTAAACATAACTTTTGATGACAAAATAAAACAGGATGAAGGTGATCTTCATCCTGTTTTTGTGTGTTTAAAGGTTAGTTGGAGTCATCCTTTCTTCCTTTTAACATAAAAGTGGCTGTAAGGGCTAGGCTGAGTCCTGCTAAGAAGAGGAGTGGGTTGGACGCTTCTCCTGTTGCTGGAAGTTGTTCTTTAGGAGAATGATTTCCAGCTTTAGCAAGGCTAGGACTAGTTGAAGGTTGTTCAGCCTCGTGTGCCAAGGTTTCTGCATCTGAAGTACTTGGTTTTTCATCTGTACTAGGGGCTGTTCCAGCAGCTTGATAGACGACAGCATAGGTACTGAAATGACTAGTGATGAATTCTGCCTTTCCTTCTCGAACGTCGAAATCAAGGGCTTGCAACTCCTTGGTCGGAGTAATATAATAGACCTTTTCTACGCTAGCTGAAATAGGCAAGCGAACCAAGACAGAGCTTTTTGGCTGCAAACTATGATCTGTTGGATTTTTCAGTTGTAGGTCGTAAGCATCATAGGTCTTGCTAAAGAGTTCTTGAGCTAGGACACGTCGGCTAGAGATGTGAGAAATTCCTTCTAGGTCACTGACTCCACCAATAATTTCTACTCCAGTTTCCTTATCTTTTAAGACTCGAACTGGATAATCAGGAAGGCTAAGGGTTGGAGCAGCCTGATCCCCACTAGTTCCGATAGGCTCGGTGTACTCAGGTTTTTCAACAGTAGGAGCTTCCTCTTGCCCTGCCGTTCCGATCGGCTCAGTGTATTCAGGAATTGTCACTGTAGGTGGTTCCTCTTGCCCTGCCGTTCCGATAGGTTCGGTGTATTCAGGCTTTTCTACAGTAGGAGACTCTTCTTGCCCCGCCGTTCCGATAGGTTCGGTGTATTCAGGCTTTTCTACAGTGGGTGGCACTTCTTGCCCTGCAGTCCCGATAGGTTTAGTGTATTCCGGAATTTCAACAGTAGGAGCTGGTTCGTCTCCCTTACTTGTAGTTGGCTGGCTCTCGTCAACCTTCTTCTTATCTTTTTTAGTAAAGACAGCTACGACCGGGCTACTTGTGGTAGTTCCTTGAATGGCATAAGCTTCAATCGCTTTTCCAGTTTGTCGATCAGTAGCCTCAGGGATTGGCATTTGAACTTGATTGTCTTGGATTGATAGCACGGTCTGATCCCCACTTGTAACCAGATGCGTTTCGTCCACTTTGCGCAATACTAGAGGATCTTTGACACCTGGGAAAGTTACAGCGATGGCTTCCCAGTCTCCAGATGGTAGGGTTAAGGAAATTTCTTTGTCATTTTCCTTAAGAGGTGCGATACTTGGACTATCTATACCAATAGCAGGGGCTTTGATGATATCAAAGGAATCTAGAGAGATTTTCTTGCGACCTTCTGGCGAATCTGAGTCAACTTGTAATGTCAAGGTGTGCGGACCGTCAGTAAGGTTTGTAAATTCGCCAATAAAAGCTCTCTTTTCAGTTGCACCTGAAGTGTAGAAGTCTAGACTTGGCATTTCTTTGCCATCTAGTGTAACACGTGCTCGTCCAAGGGCAAGGCTCTTCAAGCCATAAATACGAATGCCCGTCCCTGTAAAGGAAATAGTTGCCTGAGCTTCTGAAGCCGCACTAGAGTCGCTGTTGTTAATATCAGCGTATTTTTCTGTACCACCGTAGAGTTCAGGGTCAGACCAGTCCTTAAACTGGGCACCATACTGGATGCGCGGGTCGCGATCATCCATCTTTTCAATCGTGTTGCCTGTTCCTGCTAGGACCTTGAAGTAGTCTAATGAAATTTTCGAGCGTTCACTTCCTCGTCCTTTGTGTTCACGTTTAACACTAAGAGTCAATGTGTGAGGTCCGTCTGACAATCCTGTAAAGCGACCGATGAGGCTGCCTTTTTCAGTTGCCCCAGCAGTATGGAAATCAAGTTCGCCAACTTCTTTGCCATCAATTTTAGCAGTAGCAAGACCTAGTTCGGACGATTTTAGTCCATAGATTTCGATACCAACGCCAGTGAAAGGAATGGTGGCAGTGATGTCTTCGTCTGTGTAGTCTCCTTTTGAAAGGTCAGCAAATTTCTCTGTTCCTCCAAATAATTCTGCGTCTGCCCAGTTTCCAAAGGCAGCTCCGTACTGGATACGACTATCTCGGTCGTCCATCAACTCGCTATAGGTTTCGACAGTGGCCTGTTCAGACACTTGTGTGGCAAGCTCGCCCAGCATAGCCTTGACAGTATAGGTGTAGGCGAGTTGAGGATTTAGTGATCGGTCGATAAAGTTAGTTTGATTGGTTACAAATTCTCTAGTTGCAGAAGTTTGGCCAGATGCGTCTTTCACTTGTCTTTGGATGACATAGTGGGTAGCGCCTTCTACTTGGTTAAAGGTAAGTTCGGCAGTGACTCTATTTTGTCGAACGGCTGTCAGACTGGTTATGCGACCAGGGAAGTGTTCAAAGGTAATGACGTCACCTTTTTGTGTTGCAAGCTGGATACGATTATCTTTAAGGATCGTTGCCTTGACTGCTTTGCCATTGACCTTGATTTGGCTGGCTTCGATATTTGGATAGTCTACAATTAGGTCTCCACCGACATTTGAAAGGAAGGACAAGCTTTGCAGGTTTTTATCTTTCCACTTCATGCTGACTTCAAAGTTACCACGGGCAATCAAGCCAGAAACCTGACCGTCTTTCCAAGCATCTGGAAGGGCTGGCAATGGAGCAATATAACCAGTATGAGATTGGAGGAGCATTTCTGCCATCCCACTGGTTGCTCCGAAGTTGCCATCGATTTGGAAAGGCGCGTGCGTATCCCAAAGATTTTCTAGAGTTGAGTACTTGAGCTGTTCAGCGAGCAAGCGATGGGCACGGTTACCATCTAGCAGACGAGCCCAGAGGTTGATTTTATTGGCCTTAGACCAACCTGTACCACCATCTCCACGGTGGTTGAGGGTAGCACGCGCAGCTTCTAGGTATTCAGCTTGGTCCTTGCTAAAGAGCGTACCTGGGAAGAGACCAACTAGATGGGAAACGTGGCGGTGGTGATTTTCAATCCCTTCATTGGTGAATTGGGGACTGTCCTCCTCGTACCATTCCTTGATGCGTCCCTCTTTGTTGATGTGAAGTGGTTTTAGTTTGTCAAATTTAGCCTTGACCTCTGTGACTAAGTCTTGGTCGACATTCAGATGGTTGGCGACTTCCATGTAGTCGTGGAATAACTGCCAGACTAGCGATTGGTCAAAGGTATTTCCGATGGTGATGGTCCCGTGTTCTGGCGAGTAGGATGGGGAAGACACCCAACGGTCGCTTTCTTTGTCGTAGTGCAAGAAGGAGTTCCAGAACTTAGCTGTTTCCTTCAACATTGGATAAATCTTTTCTTTGAGATAGGTTTCATCCTTGGTGAACTTGTAGTAATCATAGACGTTTTGCATCATCCAAGCGTTAGCAGCTGGAGACCAACCCCAATAGTAATTCCAGCCTGGAGTAGTCCAGCCAAATGGTGTCGCCTGGGTGTGGACCAGCCAACCATTTTCTTGACCGTCTTTGGATTCGATGCCAGCGTATTCCTTGGCAGCGATACGGCCATAATAGCGCATGTCATCAATGTAATTGATCATTGGCTTGGCTGTTTCAGCAAGGTTGCTCATGTAGGCTGGCCAATAGTTCATTTGCAAATTGACATTGAGGTGGTAGTCAGCGTTCCAAGGTGGATTGTCTACGGCATTCCAGACTCCTTGGAGGTTTGCAGGAAGGGCATCTGTCCGATCACGAGAAGAACTGATGAGTAAATAACGTCCGTATTGGAAGAAGAGTTCTTCCAATTTTTGCCCTTTTTCTGGGTTATAGCCTTGAAGAGCCTCTTTTGTCGTTTGAGCAGTCTTGTTTCCACCTAGGTTTAGTTTAACGCGGTTAAAGAGACTTTGATAGTCCTTGATATGGGCCTTTTTAAGTGTTTCGTAGTCTTTGGCCTTAGCTGCTTCGACAATCCCTTTAACTATTTTTTCGAGGTCAATGTCTTTTCGATAGTTGGTTTTTGGATTCTGAGCAAAGTTAGTCTTGGCACTGAGATAGAGGGTTGCATAACTTGCGCCTGTAACGGTCAGAGTTTCGTCCTGAACAGTCACCTTTCCGTCCGTTTTAATTCCTAGATAGGATGCAAATTTGAGGCCGTTATCTTTGACAGTTCCCTTTAGAAGGATTCCGTTTGCATCTGTAGTGACATGACCATTCTTATAGTTAGAATATTCCCAAGAGTAGTTGCCATTAGCAAGCAAGTCTTCTGTCAAGCTGTTCCAAAGGGTAAAGTCAAGTGTCTTGTTTCCTTTTTTGGTCAAGTGGGTCACGGTGACATCATCAGGATAGCTGGAGAAGGTTTCACGCTTGAAGGTTGTCCCATCTTGGGTGTAAGAAGTGGTTGTAGTGGCTTCTGTGATGTCTAGATTACGATGATAATCAGTTACAGTATCTAACCCTTTCTTCTGGTTATTAAAGACCATGAAGATATCTCCAAAGGCTAGGTAACGTCCATACTGGGCGTTGTTTGGTCCGACTAGATTTTGTTCAGCTAGCTGTTTTGCTTTTTGGCGGTCACCAGCTTCGAGGGCTTTACGTATCTCTGCTAAGACCTTGTAGCGATCCTTGTAGTTTCCTCCGTTATAGTCGGTGCTATCGGGTTGTGGTCCTCCTGACCAGAGGGTCTTTTCGTTGTACTGGATTCTCTCTTCCCCAATGAGTCCGAAAACCTTGGCTCCCATTTCTCCATTTCCGACAGGAAGAGCTTGCTTTTCCCATCCGTCATAGGAGGGAGCTGTTGGTTGATTGTAGTTGAGTTGATAGTTTTCTTGTTTTGTCACCGGCTGATCTGCTTTTTCAGGTTCCTTATTTTCTTTAGCTTCTACAATGGCTTCTTCACTAGCTTGACTATTTGTCGTCTGAGTCTCGTTAGCTGGCTTGCTTTCGGAAACTAATGGACTCTCGGCTAGAGACGGATGTGTAATTTCAGTCGCTTCAGCTGCTTTGGGTTCACTATCAGGCTTAGTGCTAGCTTCGACAGAGGTTGGTTCAGTTTGCTTGACCTCAACACTGTCTGCGGCTACAGTGTGGTTGACTAGAAAAACGGCCCCCAGTAAAACAGAAGCAGTCCCAACCGTCAGCTTGCGGATGCTATAGCGACAGGATTTCTCCCAAAAGTGTTTTTTCATAAAACCCTCCTTTGTTTGTTCGAAACCGCTTACATTTTATAAAGCAGTTTCGTTTATTTTGTTTCTATTTATCTCCTTACCTCCCATTCTAATGGTCGCTTAGCATTTGTCAAGAGGTTTTTGGTGAAAAACATATTTGAGATTGCTTTTTCTTAAAAAAGTAGAAGAAAGAGAGGAAAGGGTGGAATTATTCGTAATTTCATAATTCATTCTGATTGTAAGACTAACTTAGAATTAGCTTAACCCCCTCCCTGAAAGCGTAAAACAAACTAGTCAGGAAAGTCACTTTATGGTATAATATAAAAGACTTAAAAAGAAACAGGAGAAAAAGAATGGATTTACTTTTAGCAATTATCTTGATTGTGCTAGCTTTTCTAGGAGGAGTTCTTGGAGGGATGTACTTGGTTCGTAAGCAAATCGAAAAAGAATTTGCGGATAACCCACGTTTGAACGCTGAGGCAGTTCGTGCTCTCTTGAGTGCAAATGGTCAAAAACCAAGCGAAGCCAAGGTACAACAAGTTTACCACCAAATCATCCGCCAACAAAAAGCAGCCCTTGCTAACAATAAAAAGAAATAAATAGGAAAAGTCTGGGATGAAAGTTCCAGACTTCTCACTATGTTCAATAGTTCTCAAGGATAAGACTTTTTCCTTGCATTCTATTGATATTTGATTATGATTAAGAGAGAGGCAGTTGACATTCTATCAAGCTGTCGGTCAGTTCGTTCAGGATAAGGAATCATGATGAACTATCAATCAGAAAAAGAAGACTAGAAAGAAGACCGTATGGATAATCGACCAATTGGTTTTTTGGATTCGGGTGTCGGGGGCTTGACCGTTGTTCGTGAGCTCATGCGCCAGCTTCCCCATGAAGAAATCGTCTATATTGGAGATTCAGCACGGGCGCCCTATGGTCCCCGTCCTGCTGAGCAAATTCGTGAATATACTTGGCAGTTGGTCAACTTTCTCTTGACCAAGGATGTCAAAATGATTGTCATTGCTTGTAATACTGCGACTGCGGTCGTTTGGGAAGAAATCAAGGCCCAACTTGATATTCCTGTCCTAGGCGTGATTTTGCCAGGAGCTTCGGCAGCTATTAAGTCCAGTCAAGGCGGGAAAATCGGGGTAATTGGAACCCCCATGACGGTCCAATCAGACATTTACCGTCAAAAAATCCATGATCTGGATCCGGACTTACAGGTAGAGAGTTTGGCCTGTCCCAAGTTTGCCCCCTTGGTGGAGTCTGGTGCCCTGTCAACCAGTGTCACCAAGAAAGTGGTCTATGAAACCCTGCGTCCCTTGGTTGGAAAGGTGGATAGCCTGATTTTGGGTTGTACCCATTATCCACTCCTTCGCCCTATTATCCAAAATGTCATGGGACCAAAGGTTCAGCTCATCGATAGTGGGGCAGAGTGTGTACGGGATATCTCGGTTTTGCTTAACTATTTTGAAATCAATCGTAGCCGAGATGCGGGACCTCTTCAACATCGTTTTTACACAACCGCCAATAGCCAAAGTTTTGCCCAAATTGGGGAAGAATGGCTGGAAAAAGAGATTCATGTGGAGCATGTAACTTTATGACAAACAAAATTTACGAATACAAGGATGACCAGGACTGGTATGTCGGTGTCTGGGATGTCTATGGAGGCATCTATAGCCTTATCAAAGATCCTCTCGAGCTTGATTTCATGGATTTAGCGCGGATTTTTCGTGACGAAGAAAATGGCTTTCCGATTACGATAACGGTGATGCGCTGGTCTTCTAACTTTCGTCTGCTCTCCTTTATCGTTGAGATTTTAAATGCCGAAGCAAGTCGCAATCTAGAAGTCATCCAACGTCAGGGGGCTATGCTCTTGGTTGAAAATGGAAAGCTTTTGCATGTCGAATTGCCTAAAGAAGGAGTCGATGTAGAAGACTTCTTTGAGACTAACAAGGTCAGAGAAACTTTATTGATTGCGACTCGTAACGAAGGCAAGACCAAGGAATTCCGAGCTATCTTTGACAAGTTAGGTTACGACGTGGAAAATCTCAATGACTATCCAGATCTACCTGAAGTAGCTGAAACAGGCATGACTTTTGAAGAAAATGCTCGCCTCAAGGCAGAAACCATTTCCCAATTAACAGGCAAGATGGTGCTAGCAGATGACTCAGGTCTCAAAGTCGATGTCCTTGGTGGCTTGCCAGGTGTTTGGTCAGCCCGTTTTGCAGGAGTGGGAGCGACTGATCGTGAAAACAACGCCAAACTCTTGCACGAATTGGCCATGGTCTTTGACCTCAAGGACCGCTCAGCTCAATTTCACACAACCTTGGTCGTTGCTAGCCCAGGTAAGGAAAGCTTGGTTGTCGAAGCTGACTGGCCAGGTTATATCAACTTTGAACCCAAGGGTGAAAATGGCTTTGGCTATGATCCCCTTTTCCTTGTGGGAGAGACAGGTAAGTCAGCAGCTGAATTGACTCTTGAAGAAAAAAATAGCCAATCCCACCGTGCCTTAGCCGTTAAGAAACTTTTGGAGGTATTTCCATCATGGCAAAGCAAACCATCATTGTAATGAGTGACTCTCATGGCGATAGCTTGATTGTCGAAGAAATTCGTGACCGCTATCTAGGCAAAGTTGATGCCATTTTTCACGATGGTGACTCAGAACTCCGTCCAGACTCTCCGCTTTGGGAAGGCATCCATGTCGTCAAAGGAAATATGGACTTTTATGCTGGCTACCCAGAACGTTTGGTAACTCAACTTGGTCCGACCAAGATCATCCAGACGCATGGACACTTGTTTGATATCAATTTCAACTTTCAAAAGTTGGACTACTGGGCTCAGGAAGAAGATGCCGATATCTGTCTCTATGGTCACTTGCATGTGCCAAATGCTTGGATGGAAGGCAAAACACTCTTTTTAAATCCAGGCTCCATCAGCCAACCAAGAGGAACCATCAGAGAATGCCTCTATGCCCGTGTAGAGATTGATGACAGCTATTTCAAAGTAGACTTTTTGACACGTAATCATGAGGTTTACCCAGGCTTGTCCAGGGAGTTTGCTCGATGATTGCCAAAGAATTTGAAGCATTTTTACTGGAGCAGGAAGAGACTTTTCTTACCCCTGCTGAGAATCTAGCAGCCTTGATTGATACCCATAACGCTGATCATGCGATTTTAGTGTTGAGCCAAATCACCTATACCCGTATCCCTGTTGTGACCTTTGACAAACGCTTCGTTGGAACCATTGGTCTGAGAGACATTTTGGCTTATCAAATGGAGCAAGGTTTGACGGATGAGCAGATGGCAACGACAGACATCGTCAATATGACCAAGACGGATGTGGCAGTTGTCGCTCCAGACTATAACATCACAGAAGTCCTCCATAAACTGGTGGATGAACCCTTCTTGCCAGTGGTAGATGATGAAGGAATTTTCCAAGGAATCATCACGCGCAAGTCCATCCTCAAGGCTGTCAATGCCCTTTTGCATGACTTTAGTAAGGAATATGAGATTCGATGCAAATGAGAGAGAGGATTTCAGCCTTTTTAGAGGAAAAACAGGGCTTGTCTGCCAATTCCAAGCAGTCCTATAAGTATGATCTGGAGCAATTTTTAGACATTGTGGGTGAGCGGATCTCTGAGACCAGTCTTAAGATTTACCAAGGCCAGCTAGCCAATCTAAAAATCAGCGCCCAGAAGCGAAAACTTTCGGCCTGTAACCAATTTCTCTACTTTCTCTATCAAAAAGGTGAAGTGGACAGTTTTTACCGTCTGGAATTAGCCAAACAAGCTGAAAAGAAGACTGAAAAGCCAGAGATTCTAAATTTAGACTCTTTTTGGCAGGAAAGTAATTATCCAGAAGGACGCTTGCTGGCGCTCTTAATCCTAGAAATGGGACTCTTGCCTAGCGAGATTTTAGCTCTCAAGATTGCGGATATCAATCTTGATTTTCAGGTTTTGAGAATCAACAAGACTTCCCAACAGAGGATTGTTACCATTCCCACGACCTTGATTCCAGAGCTGGAATCCTTGATGGGCCAGACCTATCTCTTTGAAAGGGGAGGGAAAGCCTATTCTCGTCAGTGGGCCTTTCGTCAGCTAGAGTCCTTTGTCAAGGAGAAAGGTTTCCCAACCTTATCCGCTCAAGCCTTGCGGGAACAGTTCATTCTAAGACAGATAGAAAACAAGGTCGATTTGTACGAAATTGCAAAAAAATTAGGATTAAAAACAGTCCTGACCTTAGAAAAATATAGATAATGGATATTAAATTAAAAGATTTTGAAGGGCCGCTGGACTTACTCTTGCACCTGGTTTCTAAGTACCAGATGGATATTTACGATGTGCCCATTACGGAAGTTATCGAACAGTACCTAGCCTATGTCTCAACTCTGCAGGCCATGCGTCTGGAAGTGACTGGTGAGTACATGGTCATGGCTAGTCAGTTGATGCTGATCAAGAGTCGCAAGCTCTTGCCAAAGGTAGCAGAAGTGACAGACTTAGAGGATGACCTGGAGCAGGACCTTCTCTCCCAAATCGAAGAATACCGCAAGTTCAAGCTCTTGGGTGAGCACTTGGAGGCTAAGCACAAAGATCGGGCCCAGTACTATTCCAAAGCGCCGACAGAGTTGATTTACGAAGATGCGGAGCTTGTACATGACAGGACGACCATTGACCTCTTTTTGGCTTTTTCAAATATTCTAGCCAAGAAAAAAGAGGAATTCGCTCAGAATCATACAACTATCCTGCGGGATGAGTATAAGATTGAGGACATGATGGTCATCGTAAAAGAGTCCTTGTCTGGACGAGACCAGTTGCGTTTGCAGGATTTGTTCAAGGAAGCCCAGAATGTCCAAGAGGTTATCACCCTCTTTTTGGCAACCCTAGAGTTAATCAAAACCCAGGAACTGATCCTCGTGCAAGAGGAGAGTTTCGGAGATATCTATCTTATGGAAAAGAAGGAAGAAAATCAAGAGGCACAAAGCTAGACTTGATAGAGAGGAAAGATGAGTACTTTAGCAGAAATAGAAGCGCTCTTATTTGTAGCAGGTGAAGATGGGATTCGAGTTCGCCAGTTGGCTGAACTCCTCTCGCTTCCACCGACAGGCATCCAACAGAGTTTAGAAAAATTAGCCCAGAAGTATGAAAAAGACCAAGATTCGAGCTTGTCTCTGATTGAGACAGGGGGAGCATACAGATTGGTGACCAAGCCTCAATTTGCAGCGATTTTGAAGGAATATTCCAAAGCTCCCATTAACCAGAGTTTATCTCGGGCTGCCCTTGAGACCTTGTCCATCATTGCCTATAAGCAGCCGATTACGCGGATAGAAATTGATGCTATCCGTGGGGTCAACTCGAGTGGGGCCTTGGCAAAGTTGCAGGCCTTTGACTTGATACGAGAAGACGGGAAAAAAGAAGTGTTGGGTCGCCCCAACCTCTATGTGACTACGGATTATTTCCTAGATTACATGGGGATTAACCATTTAGATGAATTACCAGTGATTGATGAGCTTGAGATTCAAGCCCAAGAAAGCCAATTATTTGGTGAAAGGATAGAAGAAGATGAGAATCAATAAATATATTGCCCACGCAGGTGTGGCCAGTAGGAGAAAAGCAGAAGAGTTGATTAAGCAAGGCTTGGTGACTGTCAACGGCCAAGTGGTGCGTGAACTCGCAACGACCATCAAGGCTGGTGACAAGGTCGAAGTTGAAGGTCAGCCGATCTACAATGAAGAAAAGGTTTATTATCTGCTTAACAAACCACGCGGTGTGATTTCCAGTGTGACAGACGACAAGGGTCGCAAGACTGTTGTTGACCTCTTGCCCAATGTCAAAGAGCGCATCTACCCAGTTGGACGTTTGGACTGGGATACATCAGGTGTCTTGATTTTGACCAATGATGGTGATTTCACGGATGAAATGATTCACCCCCGTAATGAGATTGACAAGGTCTATGTCGCGCGTGTTAAAGGTGTGGCCAATAAGGACAATCTCCGCCCCTTGACCCGTGGCCTTGAGATTGATGGCAAGAAAACCAAGCCAGCTGTCTATGAGATTCTCAAAGTGGATCCAGTTAAAAATCGCTCTGTGGTACAGTTGACCATCCATGAGGGACGCAATCACCAGGTTAAAAAGATGTTTGAAGCCATTGGTCTTCAAGTGGATAAGTTGTCTCGGACACGTTTTGGGCACCTAGACTTGACAGGCCTTCGTCCGGGTGAAGCCCGTCGTCTTAATAAAAAAGAAATCAGCCAACTACACACCATGGCTGTAACCAAGAAATAATGAAACGAATTTTAATAGCGCCAGTACGCTTTTACCAACGTTTTATCTCACCAGCCTTTCCCCCCTCTTGTCGCTTTGAGCCGACTTGTTCCAACTATATGATTCAGGCTATTGAAAAACATGGCTTCAAGGGTGTTCTGATGGGCTTGGCTCGGATTTTACGTTGCCACCCCTGGTCGAAAACAGGTAAGGATCCCGTACCAGATCACTTTTCCCTCAAACGAAATCAAGAAAAAAAGTAACCCAACATCACCTGATGTTGGGTTTTCTTGCTTATTTCAAAGCTTTTTGAGCGTCTTCGATCATGAGTTTAGTTGATTCAAGTCCGCCTCCGCTTAGGTACCAGAGGTCTGGTGTTAGTTGGATGATTTTACCATTTTTAGCGGCAGGGGTTTCAGCGATGAGGGCATTTTCTAGGACGCCATCGTTGCTAGAGTTGTCCCCACCAATGGCAAGGGTACGGTTGATGACAAAGAGGATGTCAGGATTGATTTCTTTCACACTTTCAAAGCTGACTTCTTGTCCGTGTCGAGAGTCTTCAAATTGAGTATCAGTTGGCTTGAATTTCAAGGTTTGATACAAGAAAGAGAAACGAGATTGGGCACCAAAGGCAGCCATTTTTCCTTCATTGAGGAGGATAGCAAGGGCTTTTTTGTCAGAACTTTCGTTTTTAGTAGCGACTTCTTGGATGCTCTTGTCCAGGTTAGCCAATTCTTCTTTGGCTTTCTGTGTACCTGTTTCGCCAAAGGCGCTTGCTAAGGATTCGATGTTGGCCTTGGTAGAAGTCCAGTAGTCGTCCTTACTTGCTTGGAAGAGAACAGTTGGAGCAATTTCTTTGAACTTGTCTACGAATTTTTGGGTACGTGGAGAAGCGATAATTAAATCTGGTTCAAGAGCAGCAATGGCTTCTAGGTCTGGCTCAACCATAGAACCAACATTTTTGACATTTCCTGCAAGATCTTTTAGGTAAGTCGGAACAGTTTTTGTAGGCATTCCGACGATATTCTTTTCAAATCCTAAAGCACGAATAGTATCCGCAGCACCGAGGTCAAAGGTCACAATCTTTTCAGGAACCTTTGAAAGTTTGACCTCGTCTAGTGAACTTTTAATGCTTATCTCTGTTGGAGCAGAGCTACTTGTCTCTGTCTGGCTAGTGCTTGAGTTTGTATTTGTACTACATGCACCAAGTAGGAGCAAGAAGCTGGCCACTAGGGCAGTAAGATAAAGTTTAAGGGATGTTTTCATGATTTCTCCTTTTTAAAATGTGATAACGATGTAGGGAGTCTCTTGAATAGGCTTGTTAGCTAAGAGACATAGGGTTTTCTAACTCGAGTTTCTATGTTACTAGCTATAGATACAGATCTTTTTGCCATTGATATCAGCCAGCGTGATGGGAATCTCATAGAGTTGACTGAGCAGGTCAGCCTGCATGATTTGAGCAGTCGTTCCCTTGCAAAAGACTTGACCGTCCTTGAAGGCAACAATTTCATCCGCATACTGGCTAGCCATGTTGATATCGTGGAGGACGATGATAATGGTTTTGCCAAGTTCCTCCACCAGTCGCCGAAGAATCTGCATCATGCTGACACTTTGCTTGATATCGAGGTTGTTGAGCGGTTCGTCTAGCAAGATAAAGTCTGTATCCTGGGCCAGTACCATGGCGATAAAGACACGTTGGAGCTGCCCACCAGACAGACTATCGATGTAGCGGTCTTTTAAGCTGGTCAGTTCCAGATAGTCTAGAGTTTCTCGGATTTTTTCCCAGTCTTCTGCCTTCAGTCGACCACGGCTGTAGGGAAAACGTCCAAAACTGACTAATTCTTCAACGGTTAATTTGGCTTGGTAATTGATTTTCTGCTTTAGGATGGTAAGCTCTCGAGCCAGTTCTTGCGAATTCCAGCTCTCGATTTCACGGCCTTTGATACTGAGAATTCCCCGATCCTTCTTGGTCAGTCTGCTCATGATGGAGAGGAGAGTTGATTTTCCAGCACCATTTGGGCCAATGAAGGCTGTCAGTTTCTGAGGACTGACTTCAAGGGAAATGTCTTGCAAAATATCCTGTTTTTGAATGGATTTGTCAATGTTTTCCAGTTTCACTGACGGGCCCTCCTGTAGAGTAAGATAAAGAATAAGAAACCCCCCACACTCTCGATGATCATGCTGATGCGAATTTCCAGCGCAAAGACTCGTTCGATGAGGGCTTGCCCCAAGGTCAAACTAATAAATCCAATCAGAATGGCTACGATAAAGAGCAACTTGTGCCGATAATCTTTGACAATCAGGTAAGTAAGATTGGCTAGCATAAAGCCGAAGAAGGCCATGGGCCCTACCAAGGCAGTGGCTGTTGAGGTCAAGAGCACGATGCCCCAGAGGAGTTCTCTCTGTTCTTTTTCAACATCGAGCCCCAGTATCTGAGCCGTTTCTCTTTGCAGGTGCAAGACATCTAGAACGACTGCTTTTCGAAAGAAAAAGATTGTCAAGGCAAGGATGATCAGAGAACCGATGGCTAGGATGGAAGTGTTGAGATACTGAAAGGAGGCAAAGAGACTGTTCTGCAGTTTATCGTATTCATTTGGATCCATCAGGACTTGGAGGAAGGTACTGATATTTCGAAAGAGACTTCCGAGTGCTAGACAGATTAGCAGAATGAAGACCAGGTCTTGTTTCATCAGTGTCTTCAAGTAGCCTTGTAAGGCAAGAAAGAAGAGGGATTGGACAAGAAGTAAGATTAAAAATTCTAAGATAGGAGACTTTTCAAGCTGTAGAAATTTGCTTTCAAAAACCAGTAGCAGGGTTTGTAGCAAGACATAGAAGGATTCGATTCCCAAAATACTTGGCGTTAGGAAGCGATTTTCCGTCAGGGTTTGAAAACTAATGGTCGAAATCCCTGTCGCGATAGCTACCAAGAGATAAACGACAATCTTTTGAGAACGAAGTTTCCAAGCAAAGACAGATAGGTGACTAATAGGCCAAAAGTAGAGGAGACAAGCTCCGATGGACAGAATAATGAGAAGGCAGAAGAGCTTGGTATGTTTGCTTTTAAACTGCATCTTTTCGTCCCCCTCTCCAAAGAAGTAGGATAAAGACAAGGCTACCGATGATTCCTAGCAAGAGACTGACAGACAGCTCATAGGGCCGAATGAGAACTCGAGAGAGGATATCGCAGGCCAGAACCAGATTGGCTCCGACCAGTGCGACGATGAGTTTGGTTTGACTCAAATTATCTCCATAGCGCTTGCGGACCAGATTGGGAACGATAACCCCGAGAAAAGGCAAGGCACCCACGGTAATCATGGTGACGCTTGTCGTTAATGCAATGAGAAAGAGAGCCAGTTTTTCCAGTAGGGAGTAAGAAATCCCCAAACTTTCACTGGTTTCTTTCCCTAGATTCATGATGGTAAAAGTTTGGGATAATTTCCAAACGGCTATCAGGATGATGAGGCCTAAGAAGAGCCATTCATACTGATGGGTCTGAATCATGGAGAAGGAGCCCTGGGTCCAAGCAGTCATACTCTGAACCAGATTGAAACGATAGGCGATAACTTCTGTGATAGAACCGATAATCCCACTATAGATAATCCCGATCAAGGGCAACATCCACCTTTCCCTTACAGAAAAAATAGTCATAAAGGCCAGGAAGAAGAGAGTAAATAAGATGGATGAGCCAAAAGCAAAGAGCATCTTTTGGCTCAGACTCGCAGACGGAAAGACAAAGAGGCTTAGCACCATTCCCAGTTTGGCGGCTTCAGTCGTTCCAACTGTGCTTGGTGCAGCAAACTGATTTTGAGTGATGGTCTGCATGAGGAGCCCTGCCATGCTCATACTGGAGGCTGCAAGGAGAATGCTGATAGTTCTTGGAAGACGCGACTCTTGAAAGAGAAGCCAAGTCTGTTGGTCAAAAGCAAAGAATTTTTCCCAAGAAAAATCACTGGTTCCAATGGTGATGGAGAGAAAGACTAGGAGTAGAAGTAAGCCTGTTAAAATATGAGAGAGTTTCATACCCCGTCCTTTCGTGTAGATTTGGTACCGAAAGGTACCTGCGGATATAAATGTAACATGATTTCTTTAATCTGTCAATAAATTTTCTGACAATTTAATGTAAAAAGAAAGAAAAATTCCTGAAATAATATCTGCTCCTCTATTTTATAGGATAAACTAGTAAAAACCAATCCAACTTCCCACTATCCTTCTCCTATAAAAAGTGGTAAAATGGAGGACAGAAAGAAGGAACTGATATGACAACATTATTTTCAAAAATCAAAGAAGTAACAGAGCTTGCTGCGATCTCAGGTCATGAAGCACCTGTCCGGACTTATCTTCGTGAGAAGTTGATTCCGCATGTGGATGAAGTAGTGACAGATGGCTTGGGTGGTATTTTTGGTATCAAGCATTCAGAAGTTGCGGATGCGCCACGCGTTTTGGTCGCTTCTCACATGGACGAAGTTGGTTTTATGGTCAGCGAGATTAAGCCAGACGGAACCTTCCGTGTCGTTGAAATCGGTGGTTGGAATCCAATGGTAGTCAGCAGCCAACGTTTCAAACTCTTTACTCGTGACGGTCGTGAAATTCCTGTAATCTCAGGTTCTGTTCCTCCACATTTGACACGTGGAAAGGGCGGACCAACTATGCCTGCTATTTCGGATATTGTCTTTGATGGTGGTTTTGCAGACAAGGCTGAGGCAGAAAGTTTTGGCATCCGTCCTGGTGACACGATTGTCCCTGATAGTAGCGCAATTCTTACAGCCAATGAAAAGAATATCATCTCAAAAGCTTGGGACAACCGCTACGGTGTTCTTATGGTAAGTGAGCTAGCAGAAGCCCTTTCAGGTCAAAAGTTGGGAAATGAGCTCTATCTTGGTTCTAACGTCCAAGAAGAGGTTGGTCTGCGTGGTGCTCATACATCTACAACTAAGTTTGATCCAGAAGTTTTCCTAGCTGTTGACTGTTCACCTGCTGGTGATGTTTATGGTGGCCAAGGCAAGATTGGGGATGGAACCTTGATTCGCTTCTACGATCCAGGTCACTTGCTCCTCCCAGGTATGAAGGATTTCCTTTTGACAACGGCTGAAGAAGCTGGCATCAAGTACCAATACTACTGTGGAAAAGGCGGAACAGACGCTGGAGCAGCTCATCTGAAAAATGGTGGTGTCCCATCTACAACTATCGGTGTCTGCGCTCGTTATATCCATTCTCACCAAACCCTCTACGCTATGGATGACTTCCTAGAAGCTCAAGCTTTCTTGCAAGCCTTGGTGAAAAAATTGAATCGCTCAACGGTTGATTTGATTAAAAATTATTAAACATAAGGGAGGTGGTCAGGATGGCAGAACCAAACCTAGAAAGTCTTATAAAAGATCTCTATAACCATGCCCGTCAGGGCTTGAGTGAAGATTTAGTTGCTGCTCTCCTAGAGACTGCTAAAAAACTACCTACTACAAATGAGCAATTACTAGCAGTCCGACTCTCAGGACTGGTCACCCGTGAATTGCTCACCAATCCCAAACACCCAGCACCTGAGTTGCTCAACTTGGCGCGCTTTATCAAAAGAGAAGAGGCCAAGTACAGAGGCACTGCAGTTTCTGCTATCATGTTTGGTGAACTCTTTAAGATGCTTTGATTACACTGTGAATCAAAGCATTTTTTATGTCAGAAAAGCCATTCTTGATGAGGAGACGAAAAAAGCCATCCCATTCAGGATAGCTTTTTGGTACTTAGATTTGTTCAGCGATGACCTTTTCAGCTAGGTTCATAGCATGGTCAGATACACGAGTGTAATGGGAAATGATGTCAATAAAGTTGACCCCAGCTTGTGTTGAACATTCGCCCTTGTTAAGGCGTTTGATGTGGGTCTTTCTGAGAACGCGTTCCATATTGTTGATTTCTTTATGGCGTTCAATTAGACTTTGAGCTTTCTCAGTGTCGTTGTTTTCCACACTATCAAGGGCATCTTTGATGAACTCAGTGGTAGCGTGATAAATCTCAGCTAGCTCTTTCAAAGCGGCCTCAGAGAACTGAACATTCTTGCGTTGAAGATAGTCTGTTAGGTTGATTAACCCTTCTGCGTGGTCTCCAATCCGTTCCAAATCACGTGATGAGTCAAGAATATTGGTTAAAATTTCACTTTCCTTTTGACTCAAGGATTCGCTTGAAAGGCTAATCAGGTAACGAGTGAGTTTTTCGTCAATTGTGTTAATTGCTTCTTCAGTCTTGTGGCCTTTTTCCGCTAGTTTTTCATCTAGATTGATGATGTAGTCGTAGGAAAGGTCAAAAGCTTTTGCAGCATAGTTCCCCAAGTGAAGAAGTTCTTTTTTGGCATTTCCTAGAGCGATAGAAGGCGCCTGTTTGATGAGTTGTTCATCCAAGTAGAGAGCTTCGTATTTAACAACTTCATCTTCACCAGGAATGAGCTTGGTAACAATGTAAGCCAAGGCGCCGATGAATGGGAACTGGATAATGGTATTTGTAATATTAAAGGTTCCGTGGGCAAAGGCAATGGTCATTTCTGGAGCTAGATTGAGTGCAGATTCAAACCATTGAATCAAGCCAGTGAAAGGTACAAGGAGGACAATACAGATAACCGTACCAATCACGTTAAAGGCAACGTGGGCACCGGCAACACGTTTGGCAGCGATATTGGCTCCAAGAGAAGCAATGATGGCGGTAATGGTCGTTCCGATATTATCACCAAACAAGACCGGTAGGGCACCTTGTAGGTCAATCAAACCACTTGCGTACAGGTTCTGTAAGATACCGATAGTTGCGGATGAAGCCTGAATGAGTAGGGTCAGTCCAGTTCCGACAAAGACACCTAGAATAGGACTCTTACTTAGTTCAACCATGTAGTCTCTAAAGACTTGCAGGTCTTTTAGGGGTTCCATTGCACCGCTCATAAGATTGAGAGCGAAGAAGATACCTCCTACACCAAAGATAATCCGTCCGATGTTATTGATGGAGCGATTCTTGGTGAAGAAGAGACAAACCGCTCCGATAAAGAGCATAGGTAAGGCGTAATCTCCTAGCTTAAAACCGATGATAAAGGATGTAACGGTGGTTCCAATATTGGCACCCATGACAATACCGATAGCCTGACGCAAGGTCAAAAGTCCTGCACTGACAAGTCCCACTGTAATGACTGTAACACCAGAACTTGATTGAATCAGCGCCGTCATACCGATACCAACCAGCACACCGAAGAAGGGATTGCTGGTATATTTGTCAATGTAAAAACGAAGGCGATCTCCAGCAGCTTGTTGCAAACCGTCTCCCATGGTCTTGATACTATATAAAAATAGTCCCAGACCACCTAAAAAGTGAAATAAAATTTCCTGCCAATTAATGGACATTTCTTTTTCCTCCGAAAAATAATAACGGAATTTCTCCTATTCTATTTTAAAGGATAAAAGTAAATCTCACAAGTGTTTAGCTGAAATTTTCATGAGAAACAAGAACTTTCTTTTAAAATGAGAGATAGTTTCCCTTTAAGATAGATGATTTATAGGATTGTGTCCAAATTTTACTGATTATTATCCTAGTTATAGTTTTTGTGTCAAGTATATTGACATCGCTTTCATATAAGATAAAATGAAGATGATCCTGTTCGGGTGGTGCCCACTAAGAACAGTTGCTTTTTATCTAAAAAGTAAAGCGCTTACTTTTTATTATATTAGGAGGAAAAGATGAAAGATCTATTTTTTGAAAAACGTTGCCGTTACAGTATTCGAAAACTGTCAATCGGAGCTTGTTCCTTGATGATTGGTTCAGCTCTATTCGCAAGCCCAGCTCTTGCGGAACAAGTCGCTGTCCCTGAAACAGCCGCAAACACGAGCGCTCAAGCTATAAGTACTAGTGAGACAACAAATCCAGATACTGCAGCTATCGAAAAACAATTAGAGGAAACTGAAAACAAAGTAGCAGAGCAACCAATTTCAGAAAACACTCCAGCAATAGCTGATTTGCTCAATGAAAAAGAAGAGGCAAAGCCAGCTTCGACAGATAAAGCTGACAAACCTGCTCAACCAACTGATAAAGAAGAAGCTAAACCGGAGGAAGCTCCACAAGTAGCTGAGAAGGAAGCGGATAAAAAGACTCTAGCAGACGTTCCTAAAAATGAAGAAAAGAGTCTCCGACCAAAAGAAATCAAATTTGATACTTGGGAAGATTTGTTGAAATGGGAACCGGGTGCGCGTGAGGATGATCCCATCAATCGTTCCTCAGTTGAACTAGCCAAGCGCCATAGAGGTCAGTTGGTTAACGAAAAAGCAAGCAGAAGAGCCAAGGTTCAGGCGCTAGCAAATACCAACTCAAAGGCTAAAGACCACGCTTCTGTTGGTGGAGAAGAATTCAAGGCCTACGCCTTTGATTACTGGCAATATTTGGATTCAATGGTCTTCTGGGAAGGCCTAGTCCCAACTCCAGATGTCATTGATGCCGGGCACCGTAATGGTGTTCCCGTTTATGGAACACTCTTTTTCAACTGGTCAAACAGCATTGCCGACCAAGAGAAATTTGCCGCTGCCTTGAAACAAGACGAAGATGGCACCTTCCCTATCGCACGGAAACTTGTCGATCTTGCTAAGTACTATGGCTTTGATGGCTATTTCATCAACCAGGAAACAACGGGGGAATTGGTAGCACCTCTTGGTGAAAAAATGCGCCAATTCATGCTCTATACAAAAGAATACGCAGCCAAAGTCAACCACCCAATCAAGTATGCTTGGTACGATGCCATGACCTACAAATACGGTCGTTACCACGAAGATGGTCTAGGTGATTACAACTACCAGTTCATGCAAAAAGAAGGAGACAAGGTACCTGCAGATCAATTTTTTGCCAATTTCAACTGGAACAAGGAAAAGAATGACCACTCCGTAGAGATGGCCAAATGGCTAGAGCGTAGTCAGTATGATGTCTTTGCAGGCTTGGAATTGCAACAAGGTGGCTCTTATAAGACCAAAGTCAAATGGGATGCTCTTTTAGATGAAAATGGCAAGTTGCGCTTGTCACTTGGACTTTTTGCACCAGATACGATTACCAGTCTAGGAAAAACAGGTGAAGACTACCACAAGAACGAAGACATCTTCTTTACAGGTTACCAAGGAGATCCAACGGCTCAAAAACCAGCAGATAAAGAGTGGTATGGAATTGCCAATTTAGTTGCTGACCGCACACCAGCAGTTGGCCGAACCTTCACGACCTCCTTTAATACAGGTCATGGTAGAAAATGGTTTGTAGACGGTAAAGTTTCTAAGGATTCTGAGTGGAACTACCGTTCTGTTTCTGGTGTCTTGCCAACATGGCGCTGGTGGCAGACTTCAACGGGGGAAAAACTTCGTGCAGAATATGACTTTACAGATGCCTATAATGGAGGTAACTCTCTTAAATTCTCAGGGGATGTAGCTGGTAAGACGGACCAGGATGTGAATTTGTATTCTACCAAACTAGAAGTAACTGAGAAAACCAAACTTCGTGTTGCCCACAAGGGAGGAAAAGGCTCTAAAGTTTATATGGCCTTCTCTACGACTCCAGACTACAAATTTGAGGATGCAGCCGCATGGAAAGAACTAACTCTCTCTGATGACTGGAAGAATGAAGAATTTGACCTTAGCTCACTAGCTGGAAAAACAATCTATGCAGTCAAACTCTTCTTCGAGCATGAAGGAGCTGTAAAAGATTATCAGTTTAACCTAGGTCAATTAACCATTTCGGACAATCACCAAGCACCACAAGCGCCGACAGGCCTCTCTGTAGTGAAACAATCTCTTAAGAACGCCCAAGAAGCTGAAGCAGTGCTCCAATTTGCGGGTAACCAAGATGCAGATTTCTATGAAGTCTACGAAAAAGATGGAGATAACTGGCGTTTGTTGACAGGATCATCTGCTTCCACTATCTACTTGCCAAAAGTTAGCCGTTCTGCTAATGCGACTGGTAGGACTCAGGAACTGAAAGTCGTTGCAGTTGGTAAAAATGGCCTTCGTTCCGAAGCCGCGACGGCATCCTTTAACTGGGGGATGACAGTTCAGGATACGACTCTTCCAAGACCTTTAGCTGAAAATATCGTTCCAGGTGCAAAGGTCATCGGTAGCACTTTCCCAAATACTGAAGGTGGAGAAGGCATTGAAGGTATGTTGAACGGTACCATTACTAGCTTGTCAGATAAGTGGTCTTCAGCTCAGTTGAGCGGTAGTGTGGATATTCGCTTGACCAAGCCACGTACCGTTGTTAGATGGGTCATGGATCATGCGGGAGCTGGTGGAGAATCCGTAAACGACGGTTTGATGAACACCAAAGACTTTGATCTTTACTACAAGGATACAGACGGTGAGTGGAAACTAGCCAAGGAAGTCCGTGGCAACAAAGCACACGTGACAGATATCACTCTTGACAAACCAATTACTGCCCAAGACTGGCGCCTAAAAGTTATCACTTCAGATAATGGAACGCCTTGGAAAGCCATTCGTATCTACAACTGGAAGATGTATGAAACCTTGGACACAGAAAGTCAAAATATTCCAATGGCCAAGGTAGCTGCTCGTTCACTTGGAAACCACCAAGTTCAACTTGGCTTCTCTGATGTTCCATCGGGTGCAACTATCACCGTTTACGACAAGGCAGATTCACAAACACCGATTGCAACCTTGAAGTCTGAAACTGGAGGCGACTTGGCAACAGCACCATTGGACTTTGACAAGCAACCAACTCTCCTCTACTATCGTACCCAACTACCTGGCAAAGAAATCAGTAACACCTTGGCAGTAGCGATTCCGCAGGATGAGAGAAAAATTGTTGCAGTTAGCCTTGAAAAAGGGCCTAAGAAGACAGTTTACAAAGAGGGAGAAAAACTGGACCTTAGAGGTGGGACTCTCCGTGTTCAATACGAAGGAGGACAAGCCGATGAGCTGATCAACCTTACTCACTCAGGTGTGACAGTATCTGGCTACGACGCTCATCAAAAAGGGGAACAGAAGCTCACAGTTAGCTATCTTGGACTTCCAGTTACTGGTGACTTAAAGGTACAAGTGACAGGTCAAGATGAAGGAAAACCGAAAGAAGTAGCAGGTCTGTACATTACTCAGAAACCAAAAACAGACTATCTAGTAGGAGAGCAACTGGATCTTGCAGAAGGTCGCTTCGGCGTTCTCTATAATGATGAGACAGAAGAAAGTCATGCCTTCACAGATCAAGGTGTTGAAATTACGGGCTACGATGCTCAAAAGACTGGTCGTCAGACCTTGACCTTGCATTACAAGGGGCACACCGCTGAGTTTGATGTCTTGGTTTCTCCAAAAGCAGCTGTCAACGATGAGTACCTCAAACAAGAAATCACTGTTGCCCAAGGTCGTCAGTCAACCCTTGCCTACACCTTCTCAAGTGAGGACAAACAAGCAGCACTAGTAGAGAAGCTCAATGCAGCGAAAACTGTAGCAGAAAACCACAATGCTAGCCAAGAAGAAGTCAACCGAGCTTTGAATGAGTTGAAACAAGCAGGGACAGACTTGGATGGAAATCAACGTTACCAAACTGCTAGAGAAGAATTGGAAGGTTTGCTCGAATCCGTCCGTGAAAAAGATCCTAAAGCTGAGTTAATTGAACAAGTAGAAACTTTATTAGCTTCAGAGATGCCAACTCCACAAGCGTTTGCGGAGATGAAAGAAAAGCTGAACAAGAAACTAGCTCCTACAGAAGAAAGACACCATGTTGGTAGCATGGAACCAAATGAAGTGGCTCCAACGGTTGAAGCTCTCCCTGAACTAGTTGTTGAAACTGAAACAACAGCCTTTGAACGTCAGGAGCGACCAAACTCCGAACTTCTCAAAGGACAACGCCGTGTTGTGCAAGTTGGAGTTGAAGGTCAAGTTCGTCGCTTTGTAGAAGTCGATGGTCGGGGTAAACGCACCCTTCGTTCGACTGAGGTAGTCAAGGAATCAATCTCAGAAATCACCGAAGTTGGTACAAAAGTTCTATCGAGCAACCAACCAGCTGAAGGTGTGAAAGATTTAGTGCTAGAAACTCCGAAACTGGAAATTGAAGAGGGGACAGTTTCCTTCAAACGTCAAGAACGACCAAATGCAGCCCTTCTCAAAGGCCAACGTCAGCTAGTACAAGTAGGAGTTGAAGGCCAAGTTCGTCGCTTTGTAGAAGTTGATGCTCAGGGCAAACGCACCCTTCATTCGACTGAGGTTCTCAAGGAAGCTCTTCCAGAAATTGTTGAAGTAGGAACGAAAGAAGAGCAAGTCTCACAAACGAGGGATCAAGCTCTTTCAGCAGCACCAGCAAAAGTTGAAGAAGTAAGTAAAGAGCTTCCAAATACAGGAGCGACAAGAGATGCTAGTCTAGTAGCGCTGGGACTCCTCGGAGTAATGAGTGGCTACGGCTTGCTTGCTGGAAAGAAGAGAGAAGACTAATCGGATTTACGAATCTTGGATTTTCTCATAAAAACTAAAAAACAAGGTTTGACTATAGATTGGTCAGGCCTTGTTTTAACTAGTTTTTCTTTCATTAATTAGTTATTTGGCAAGGTTTTTGTAGATTTTATTTTAAAAAATGCTAGTTTCAATTATAAGAAAGAACAAGAAAAGTTTAGGGTTTTTCTATCTCTTTTGCTGATTTTGTGATATAATTAACACGTATAAAAAAAGAAGGAGTCATATCTAATGGCAAAATTGACTGTTAAAGACGTTGACTTGAAAGGGAAAAAAGTTCTCGTTCGTGTTGACTTCAACGTACCTGTTAAAGATGGCGTGATTACTAATGACAACCGTATCACTGCAGCTCTTCCAACTATCAAGTACATCCTTGAACAAGGTGGACGTGCAATCCTCTTCTCTCACCTTGGACGTGTAAAAGAAGAAGCAGACAAAGAAGGTAAATCACTTGCTCCTGTAGCTGCTGACCTGGCTGCTAAATTGGGACAAGAAGTTAAATTTATCCCAGGTGTTACACGTGGTGCTGAATTGGAAGCAGCAATCAACGCTCTTGAAGATGGACAAGTTCTCTTGGTTGAAAACACTCGTTTCGAAGATGTTGACGGCAAGAAAGAATCTAAAAATGATCCTGAACTTGGTAAATACTGGGCATCTCTTGGAGATGGCATCTTCGTAAACGATGCATTCGGTACAGCTCACCGTGCACACGCATCTAACGTTGGTATCTCAGCAAACGTTGAAAAAGCAGTTGCTGGTTTCCTTCTTGAAAACGAAATTGCCTACATCCAAGAAGCAGTTGAAGCTCCAGAACGCCCATTCGTAGCCATCCTTGGTGGTTCAAAAGTTTCAGACAAGATCGGTGTTATCGAAAACTTGCTTGAAAAAGCTGATAAAGTTCTTATCGGTGGTGGGATGACTTACACATTCTACAAAGCTCAAGGTATCGAAATTGGTAACTCACTTGTAGAAGAAGACAAATTGGATGTTGCGAAAGCTCTTCTTGAAAAAGCAAACGGCAAATTGATCTTGCCAGTTGACTCAAAAGAAGCAAACGCATTTGCTGACTACACTGAAGTGAAAGACACTGAAGGTGAAGCAGTTGATCCTGGATTCCTTGGTTTGGATATCGGTCCAAAATCTATCGCTAAATTCGATCAAGAATTGACTGGTGCGAAGACAGTTGTATGGAACGGACCAATGGGTGTATTTGAAAACCCAGACTTCCAAGCTGGTACAATCGGTGTCATGGACGCTATCGTGAAACAACCAGGTGTGAAATCAATCATCGGTGGTGGTGACTCAGCTGCCGCAGCTATCAACCTTGGTCGTGCAGACAAGTTCTCATGGATCTCTACTGGTGGTGGAGCATCAATGGAACTCCTCGAGGGTAAAGTTCTTCCAGGACTTGCAGCCTTGACTGAAAAATAAATAGTTTAACTAAAAGAAGATGGTTTAACCATCTTCTTTTTAATTTCATTTATAAATATGTTAGATTTATCGATAAATGAAGGGGGGAGAGTAAATGTTTGCATCCCGCATCATAAAATGCTACTATGGATGGTAGATGATTAATTTAGATAAGAAAGGGATTAGAATGAAAAATAAAAAAGAAGTCTATGGATTTCGTAAAAGCAAAGTTGCCAAAACTTTGTGTGGTGCTGTTTTAGGAACTGCTTTGATTGCTTTTGCAGACAAAGCAGTATTTGCTGACGAAGTTACAGAGACAACTAGTACAAGTACAGTTGAGGTAGCTACCACAGGAAACCCAGCCACAAATCTACCTGAAGCTCAGGGTGAAATGAGCCAAGTTGCCAAAGAGAGCCAAGCTAAGGCTGGTTCTAAAGACTCAGCTTTGCCAGTAGAAGTATCATCAGCTGATTTGGATAAAACAGTTGCCGATGCAAAATCTGCAGGAGTTAAGGTAGTTCAAGATGAAACAAAAGACAAAGGAACAGCCACAACTGCTACAGAAAATGCTCAAAAACAAGATGAGATTAAAAGCGACTATGCTAAACAGGCTAAAGAAATAAAGACAACAACTGAAGCATATAAAAAAGAAGTCGCAGCTCATCAGGCAGAAACAGATAAAATCAATGCTGAAAACAAAGCAGCGGATGACAAGTATCAAAAAGATCTAAAAAGTCATCAAGAAGAAGTTGAAAAAATCAACACTGCTAATGCAACAGCTAAAGCAGAATATGAGGCTAAGCTAGCACAATATCAAAAAGATTTAGCAACTGTCAAAAAAGCAAATGAAGATAGTCAACAGGATTATCAAAATAAACTTTCAGCTTACCAGATGGAATTAGCTCGAGTACAAAAAGCTAATGCTGAAGCTAAAGAGGCATATGATAAAGCAGTAAAAGAAAACACTGCAAAGAATGCAGCGCTTCAAGCTGAAAATGAAGCGATTAAACAACGTAATGAAACTGCAAAAGCAACTTATGAAGTGGCAATGAAGCAGTATGAAGCAGATCTTGCAGCTGTTAAGAAAGCTAAGGCAGATAATGATGCTGATTATCAAGCTAAATTAGCAGCTTATCAGACAGAATTAGCTCGAGTACAAAAAGCTAATGCGCAAGCTAAAGCAGCCTATGAAAAAGCTGTTGAAGAAAACACAGCCAAAAACACAGCGATTCAAGCTAATAATGAAGCGATTAAGCAACGTAACGCTACTGCAAAAGCGACTTATGAAGCAGCGTTGAAGCAATATGAAGCAGATTTGGCGGCAGTTAAGCAAGCAAATGCTACCAATGAAGCAGACTACCAAGCTAAGCTAGCCGAATACCAGACGGAATTAGCTCGCGTTCAAAAAGCTAATGCTGAAGCTAAAGAAGCTTATGAAAAAGCAGTAAAGGAAAATACTGCTAAAAATGCTGCACTCCAAGCTGAGAATGAAGAAATCAAGCAACGCAATGCTAAAGCCAAAGCAGACTATGAAGCTAAAGTTGCAAAATATGAAGCAGACCTTGCCAAGTATAAGAAAGATGTAGATGAGTATCCACAGAAACTCAAAGAGTACAATGAAGAGCAGGCAAAAATCAAAGAAGCTCTAAAAAAACTTGAACAAACTAAGACAGAAGACGGAAATTTGACGGAGCCATCTGCTCAAAGTTTGGTGTATGATTCTGAGCCAGATGCTAAATTATCTTTGACAACAGAGGGTGGCACACTTCTCAAATCCTCTGTAGTTGATGAAGCTTTTAGTAAAAGTACATCGAAAGCCAAATATGATCAAAAAATCTTACAGCTAGATGACTTAGATATTAGAGGGTTAGAGAAAGCTGATTCAGCTACTTCAACTGTTGAGTTGTACGGAAATATTGGGACTAAATCAACCTGGACTACCAACGTGGGGAATAATACGGAGGTGAAATGGGGCTCAGTACTTTTGAAACGTGGCCAAAGCGTAACTGCGACTTATACTAACCTTCAAAAAACGTACTACAATGGTAAGAAAGTTTCCAAGATAGTCTATAAGTATACTATAGATGAAGATTCGAGATTTAAAAATCCTAGTGGAAATGTATGGTTGGGAATTTTTAGTGACCCAACGCTAGGAGTTTTTGCGTCGGCATACACAGGTAACACAGAGCAGAATACATCAATTTTTGTAAAGAATGAATTCACCTTTTATGATGAAAATGACCAACCAATTAATTTTGACAATGCCCTTCTTTCAGTAGCATCTCTAAATAGAGAAAATAATTCTATTGAGATGGCCAAGGATTACACTGGTAACTTTATTAAAATTTCCGGTTCATCTGTTGGAGAAAAAGACGGAAAGATTTATGCCACAGAAACCCTGAACTTTAAACAAGGGCAAGGTGGAGCTCGCTGGACAATGTATAAAAATAGCCAGCCTAATTCAGGATGGGATTCATCAGATGCTCCAAACTCTTGGTATGGTGCAGGAGCAATTCGAATGTCAGGAACAACTAACCGTGTGACAGTTGGTGCAACTTCTGCTACTTTAGTAGTTCCTTCTGATCCAGTTATGGCGGTTGATACAGGTAAAAGACCAAACATCTGGTACTCACTCAATGGTAAGATTCGTGCCGTTAATGTTCCAAAAATTACCAAGGAAAAACCAACTCCGCCAGTAGCACCAACTGAACCACAAGCTCCTACTTATGAGACAGAGAAACCATTGGATCCTGCTCCAGTAGCGCCAAGCTATGAAAATGAGCCAACACCACCGGTAAAAACTCCAGATCAACCGGAGCCATCAAAACCAGAAGAGCCAACATATGAGACAGAGAAACCATTGGAACCAGCTCCAGTAGCGCCAAACTACGAGAATGAGCCAACTCCACCGGTAAAAACTCCAGATCAACCAGAGCCATCAAAACCAGAAGAGCCAACATATGAAACGGAGAAACCATTGGAACCAGCTCCAGTAGCACCAAGCTATGAAAATGAGCCAACACCACCGGTGAAAACTCCAGATCAACCAGAGCCATCAAAACCAGAAGAGCCAAATTATGATCCATTGCCAACTCCGCCGGTAGCACCAACTCCTAAGCAGTTGCCAACACCACCAGCGGTGCCAACAGTTCACTTCCATTACAATCGTCTATTTGCACAACCTCAGATTAATAAAGAAATTAAAAATGAGGATGGAGTAGATATCGATCGTACTCTAGTTGCTAAGCAGTCTGTAGTGAAGTTTGAGTTGAAAACAGAAGCGTTGACAGCTGGTCGTCCAAAAACAACTTCATTTGTATTGGTAGATCCACTTCCAACTGGTTATCAGTTTGATTTGGAAGCAACCAAGGCTGCAAGCAAAGGTTTTGAAACAAGCTATGACAAAGCTAGTCACACTGTAACCTTTAAGGCTACTGATGAGACATTGGCAACATACAATGCTGATTTAACTAAACCTGTTGAAACTCTTTATCCAACGGTTGTTGGTCGTGTCTTGAATGATGGGGCGACTTATACAAATAACTTTACATTGACAGTCAACGATGCCTACGGTGTTAAGTCAAATATTGTTCGTGTAACGACTCCAGGTAAACCAAATGATCCTGACAATCCAAACAACAACTACATCAAGCCTTTGAAAGTTAACAAGAACAAGCAAGGTGTGAATATTGATGGCAAAGAAGTTCTAGCTGGTTCAACGAACTACTACGAATTAACATGGGATTTGGATCAATATAAAGGTGATAAATCTTCTAAGGAAGCAATCCAAAACGGCTTCTACTATGTAGATGATTATCCAGAAGAAGCCTTAACCCTTCAACCAGAATTGGTTAAGATTCGTGATCTAGAGGGCAACCTTGTATCAGGTATCAGTGTTCAACAATTTGATAGTTTAGAAGCTGCTCCTAAGAAAGTTCAGGACTTGTTGAAGAAAGCAAACATCACTGTTAAAGGTGCTTTCCAACTCTTCTCAGCTGATAATCCAGCCGAATTCTACAAGAACTATGTAGCAGCAGGAAAATCATTGCTCATCACAGATCCGATGACAGTTAAACCTGAATTTGGTCAAACGGGTGGTAAGTATGAAAACAAAGCCTACCAAATTGATTTTGGAAATGGCTATGCTACAGAAGTAGTTGTCAACAATGTACCGAAAATCACACCTAAAAAAGATGTGACAATCAGTATGGATCCAAGTAGTGACAATATTGATGGCCAAACTATTCCGTTGAACCAGTACTTCAATTATCGTTTAATCGGTGGTTTGATTCCACAAAATCATTCTGAGGACTTGAATGACTATAGTTTTGTAGATGATTATGACCAAAAAGGTGATCAATACACTGGAAACTATAAAGTTCTTGCCAAGGTTGATATCCGATTGAAAGACGGTCGTGTTATCAAGGCAGGGACAGACTTAACCGCTGAAACACAGGTTGAACATGACCAAGATAAGGGAATGATTACCATTCGCTTCAAGAAGGAATTCCTTCAAGAGATTCAGTTGGATTCTCCATTCCAGGCTGAGACTTATATTCAAATGAAACGAATTGCTGTCGGAACTTTTGAAAATACCTATGTAAATACTGTGAACAAAGTTGCTTACGCCTCAAATACAGTTCGCACGACAACGCCAGAACCTAAGAAACCAGAGGAACCAACAACTCCTAATTCTAATCCAAATCCAAAAGGAAACCCTACTCTACCTCAAACAGGTACAAATGATTCAAGCTACATGCCATATCTTGGTCTAGCAGCTTTAGTAGGAGTTTTAGGACTTGGTCAGTTGAAACGAAAAGAAGACGAAAGCAACTAAGCTCTAAAAGTTAAATAGAAAAGAGGAACTCTGTTTCCTCTTTTTTATAGTCCGAAATTAAAAACGCTTCCTATTGATTTTCACTCATAAAATCAACTGATTTATGTTAAAATGGTAGTAGAAAGTTGAGATTATGAGTTATTTTAAAAAATATAAATTTGATAAGTCACAGTTCAAACTTGGTATGCGGACTTTCAAAACGGGGATTGCCGTTTTTCTAGTTCTCTTGATTTTTGGTTTTTTTGGCTGGAAGGGGCTTCAAATCGGAGCGTTAACAGCGGTCTTCAGTCTACGAGAAAGCTTTGATAAGAGTGTCCATTTTGGAACTTCGCGTATCTTAGGAAATAGCATCGGAGGTTTTTACGCCCTTGTCTTTTTCCTCTTAAACACTTTATTTCATGGAGCCTTTTGGGTAACCTTACTAGTTGTTCCGATTTGTACCATGTTAACCATTATGACAAATGTTGCTATGAACAACAAGGCAGGAGTTATCGGTGGTGTAGCGGCTATGTTAATCATTACCCTATCAATACCAAGCGGAGAAACATTTTTGTACGTGTTTGCGCGTGTATCGGAAACTTTCATGGGAGTTTTTGTCGCAATTCTCGTAAATTATGATATTGATCGTATTCATCTCTTTTTAGAGAAAAAAGAAAAATAATGTTACATTTTATGACATTATCAATTGACGTTTGTCTTTTTTTAGACTATAATAGACAGAAAGAAGGAAAATGTAAATGAAGGAAAAAGAATTTCGCCGAAATATGGCTGTTTTTCCTATTGGCAGTGTTATGAAGTTGACCGATCTCTCGGCGCGTCAGATTCGTTATTATGAAGATCAAGAGTTGATTAAACCTGATCGAAACGAAGGAAACCGTCGCATGTATTCGTTGAATGATATGGATCGTCTGCTTGAAATCAAAGATTATATCTCTGAAGGCTACAATATCGCTGCCATTAAGAAAAAATATGCTGAACGTGAGGCGAAGTCCAAGAAAGTGGTGAGTCAGACAGAGGTGCGTCGCGCACTTCATAATGAACTCCTTCAGCAGGGACGCTTTGCTTCAGCACATTCACCTTTTGGTCGCGGTTAGGCAATCGCAAGTAGTCATATATTAAGGAGAAAAACCATGCCAATCACAGCTGCAGATATTCGTCGTGAAGTCAAGGAAAAAAATGTTACCTTTATTCGTCTCATGTTCTCAGATATTTTGGGAACGATGAAAAACGTCGAAATTCCTGCTACAGATGAACAGTTAGATAAAGTCTTGTCAAACAAGGCTATGTTTGATGGATCTTCTATTGAAGGTTTTGTACGTATCAATGAGTCAGATATGTACTTGTACCCAGACTTGGATACATGGACAGTCTTCCCTTGGGGAGATGAAAACGGAAGTGTTGCAGGTTTGATCTGTGATGTCTATACAACAGAAGGTAAACCATTTGCAGGTGACCCTCGTGGCAATTTGAAACGTGCTCTTCGCCATATGGAAGAAGTAGGATTCAAATCCTTCAACCTTGGACCAGAGCCAGAATTCTTCCTATTTAAACTAGATGAAAATGGAGACCCAACACTTGAAGTAAATGACAAGGGTGGCTACTTTGATTTGGCGCCTACTGACCTTGCGGACAATACACGTCGTGAGATTGTGAATGTCTTGACCAAAATGGGATTTGAAGTAGAAGCAAGTCACCACGAGGTTGCAGTTGGACAACATGAAATTGACTTCAAGTATGATGAAGTCCTCCGTGCCTGTGACAAGATTCAAATCTTTAAGCTCGTTGTTAAAACTATTGCTCGCAAACATGGGCTTTATGCAACCTTTATGGCGAAACCAAAATTTGGTATTGCTGGATCAGGCATGCACTGCAATATGTCCTTGTTTGACGCTGAAGGAAATAACGCCTTCTTTGATCCAAACGATCCAAAAGGAATGCAGTTGTCAGAAACGGCCTACCATTTCCTTGGTGGTTTGATCAAGCATGCCTATAACTATACTGCTATCATGAACCCAACAGTTAACTCATACAAACGTTTGGTTCCAGGTTATGAAGCGCCTGTTTACATTGCTTGGGCTGGTCGTAACCGTTCGCCACTTGTGCGCGTGCCTGCTTCACGTGGTATGGGAACTCGTCTTGAGTTGCGTTCAGTGGATCCGATGGCAAACCCATACATCGCTATGGCAGTTCTTTTGGAAGTCGGTTTGCATGGTATTGAAAACAAAATCGAAGCACCAGCTCCTATCGAAGAAAATATCTACATCATGACAGCAGAAGAGCGTAAGGAAGCTGGAATTACCGATCTTCCATCAACTCTTCATAACGCCTTGAAAGCTTTAACAGAAGATGAAGTGGTCAAGGCAGCCCTAGGTGAACACATTTACACTAGCTTCCTCGAAGCTAAACGTATCGAGTGGGCTAGCTATGCAACCTTCGTTTCACAATGGGAAGTTGATAATTATTTAGATCTTTACTAATATAGAAGAAAGATTGCCTGAGGGTGATCTTTTTTTTGCATTTTATATCGGACTGTGATATAGTTTATATAACGAAGTGCGATATATCGAATTAAATAGGAAGTGTGGTTAAATGGAATTAACAGATAAGATCAGGCGTGTTTACCTTCCCATGACTGAAACGGGTTTTTATATCTTGTTTTGTCTACAGAAGGAGAACCATGGATATGGTATTACACAAAAGGTCAAGGAGATGACAGATTCGCAAGTTTCGATTAGTCCAGGGACCATGTATGGGACCTTGTCAAAGATGGAAAAGGATGGCTTGATTTTCTTTGTCCGAGAAGAGGAAAAACGGAAAATTTATCAGATAACAGATTTGGGACGAAAAGTTTTGGAGATAGAATTGAAACGTATTGAACGACTTTACAGAAATAGTCGGGAGGAAGGATGATGGAAAAGAAAAGTGTTTACCGAATTTTTACCATTGCGGATTATGATAGGGAGGCTCTATACTTTAGAGAAATGCATGCTAAAGGCTGGAAACTTAGGAAAGTAAGCTATTCTATCTTGTTGTTTGCAGTTAAGTATACCTTTGAAAAGTGTCAGCCTGAACAAGTGTCTTATCAGTTGGATTTTTACCCAATGAGAACATCAGAGAGAACCTCTTATTTGCAACTGTTTAAAGACTGTGGCTGGGAGCATATTACAGACTTCAATAGTTTTTCCTATTTTAGAAAAGCACATTCTGAGATTGAATCGGATGCAGAGTTTGAAATTTATAATGATGCTACTGGGAAGTTGGATATAGTTCATCGGATTTTAAGACTGCGGTTGCTTCCTGTTTTGTTTTTCTTGTCAATGTTGATTCCGTTGTTCTTAAAGTTGCTCAGTGAAAGAGACGTTTTTAGCGGGCTAGTATTTTTGCTTACTATCATGGATTGTATTTTATTGTTGGCTCTTGTGGTTCAGATTTCTTATATTTTTTGGAGATTGTTTCAAAAGTGGACAAAATTATCTAATAAATGAAACAATGCCTGTTTTCTAATTTGGAGGTAAGACAATGAATAGCAGAGTAGAATTTCGGATTTTTACAATAGTTGATTTGGATAAGGTAGAAGAATATTTACATGAGATGCACTTGAGAGGTTGGAGATATAGAACTAATCGTTTTGGTTTTTTCTATTTTGAGCAATGCCGCCCAGATGATGTCATCTATCATATCTATGATTCTAGATTTCTTAAAAAGTATAAGCATGAACTGCAAGATTTTAGAAATAGCGGTTGGGAATTGATAGAAACAGGTTTTTGTTCAATTCTTCGTAAACCAACTTCTGATATACTTTCAGAGGATCAAGTCTATATGAGTAAGGGTCTTAGATGGGAAATGGTAATTTCCAGACTCCGTTCCTCTATAGCTACCCTTTTGGGTGGGCTTGTTGCTTGCTTGGTTCTATATAGAGACAATCTCTCTTCATCTTTCTTCCTTATTTTCGGTATATACGGTCTCATGATTTCTTATCTAATCTATGCTTTTTTCAGACTTAGAAGGAAATATAAAGTAGATAAAAAGTAAGATTCTAGGTCTTCAGACTGATTTTTAGCACTCTTAACAAAAGAGTGCTAATTTTTTGAGTTTTTCTCTTGACATTCTCTTCTAAGGGTGTATAATAGAATCATGAGTTAGCACTTGGACGTGTCGAGTGCTAATCGATTGGACAGAGAGGAGTGATGAGATGGTTACAGAGCGTCAGCAGGATATTTTAAATCTGATTATTGACATCTTTACCAAAACGCACGAACCTGTCGGATCCAAGGCGCTACAAGAATCTATCAATTCTAGTAGTGCTACCATTCGTAATGACATGGCGGCTCTAGAGAAGCAGGGTTTGCTTGAGAAGGCTCATACCTCAAGCGGCCGGATGCCAAGTGTTGCTGGTTTTCAGTACTATGTGAAACACTCGCTGGCTTTTGACAGACTGGCTGAAAATGAGGTATACGAGATTGTCAAAGCCTTTGATCAGGAGTTCTTCAAACTGGAGGATATTCTGCAAGAGGCTGCTAATCTACTGACAGACCTGAGCGGCTGTACGGTAGTGGCACTGGATGTTGAGCCGAGCAGGCAACGGTTGACAGCCTTTGATATCGTTGTTTTGGGACAACATACAGCCTTGGCAGTATTTACCCTAGACGAGTCCCGAACGGTTACCAGTCAATTTCTGATTCCAAGGAACTTCTTGCAGGAAGATTTAAATCGCCTCAAGACCTTGATTCAAGAACGTTTCCTCGGTCACACGGTTCTGGACATTCATTACAAGATTCGGACGGAGATTCCACAGATTATCCAGCGTTACTTTACGACAACGGACAATGTCATGGATCTCTTTGAACACATTTTTAAAGAAATGTTCAATGAAAACATTGTGGTATCGGGCAAAGTCAATCTCTTGAATTTTGCCAATCTAGCAGCCTATCAGTTCTTTGACCAACCGCAAAAGGTGGCTCTGGAGATTCGTGAGGGTCTGCATGAAGATCAAATGCAAAATGTCCGTGTTGCGGACAGTCAGGAGTCTTGTCTAGCAGACCTAGCGGTGATTAGCAGTAAATTCCTCATTCCTTATCGGGGTTTTGGAATTCTGGCGATTATCGGTCCAGTCAATCTGGACTACCAGCAATTGGTCAACCAACTCAATGTAGTCAACCGCGTATTGACCATGAAACTAACGGATTTTTACCGCTATCTCAGCAGTAATCATTACGAAGTACATTAAGATTGAAATCATTAAAGGAGGCGAAAATGGCCCAAGATATAAAAAATGAAGAAATAAAAGAAGAGGAAATTGTGGAAACAGCTGAAGAAACAACTCCTGAGAAGTCTGAGTTGGACTTGGCAAATGAACGTGCGGATGAGTTCGAAGACAAATACCTTCGCGCTCATGCAGAAATGCAGAATATCCAACGCCGTGCCAATGAAGAGCGTCAAAACTTGCAACGTTATCGTAGCCAGGACTTGGCAAAAGCAATCTTACCATCACTCGACAACCTTGAGCGTGCTCTCGCAGTTGAAGGTTTGACAGATGATGTGAAGAAGGGCTTGGAAATGGTGCAAGAAAGCTTGATTCATGCTTTGAAAGAAGAAGGAATCGAAGAAATTGCTGCTGACGGTGAATTTGACCATAACTATCACATGGCCATCCAAACTCTCCCAGCAGACGATGAACATCCAGCAGATACCATCGCCCAAGTCTTCCAAAAAGGCTACAAACTCCATGACCGCATCCTACGCCCAGCCATGGTGATAGTCTATAACTAGGCAATAGAGCTTAAAAATTTTGTCCGAAACGACAATAAACTATGAAAGAAAGATAAAAAGCAAGCCGGAGGCTTGCAAGGAAGATATTGCCCGCAGTGGTGAAAGTTTCAGTAGCTTTGGCTACTGAAACAGGGGATTTTTGAGACAATAGGCTCAAAAATAAGTGATGAAATCCCGAAGGGAGTTGCTCACGTCCCCACCACTTAAGGGAAATATCAAAAAATCAAAATTCGAATTAAAATTTAAGGAGAAAAACACATGTCTAAAATTATCGGTATTGACTTAGGTACAACAAACTCAGCAGTTGCAGTTCTTGAAGGAACTGAAAGCAAAATCATCGCAAACCCAGAAGGTAACCGTACAACTCCATCTGTAGTATCATTCAAAAACGGCGAAATCATCGTTGGTGACGCTGCGAAACGTCAAGCAGTTACGAACCCAGATACAGTAATCTCTATCAAATCTAAGATGGGAACTTCTGAAAAAGTTTCTGCAAATGGTAAAGAGTACACTCCACAAGAAATCTCAGCTATGATCCTTCAATACTTGAAAGGTTACGCTGAAGATTACCTTGGTGAAAAAGTAACTAAAGCTGTTATCACAGTACCTGCTTACTTCAACGATGCACAACGTCAAGCTACAAAAGACGCTGGTAAAATCGCTGGTCTTGAAGTAGAACGTATTGTCAACGAACCAACTGCAGCAGCTCTTGCTTACGGTTTGGACAAGACTGACAAAGAAGAAAAAATCTTGGTATTTGACCTTGGTGGTGGTACATTCGACGTATCCATCCTTGAATTGGGTGACGGTGTCTTCGATGTATTGGCGACTGCAGGGGATAACAAACTCGGTGGTGACGACTTTGACCAAAAAATCATCGATCACATGATTGCAGAATTCAAGAAAGAAAATGGTATTGACTTGTCTACTGACAAGATGGCAATGCAACGTTTGAAAGATGCCGCTGAAAAAGCGAAGAAAGACCTTTCTGGTGTAACTTCAACTCAAATTAGCTTGCCGTTTATCACTGCTGGTGAAGCTGGGCCTCTTCACTTGGAAATGACTTTGACTCGTGCCAAATTTGACGATTTGACTCGTGATCTTGTAGAACGTACAAAAACTCCAGTTCGTCAAGCCCTTTCAGATGCAGGTTTGAGCTTGTCAGAAATCGATGAAGTCATCCTTGTTGGTGGTTCAACTCGTATCCCAGCCGTTGTAGAAGCTGTTAAGGCTGAAACTGGTAAAGAACCAAACAAATCAGTAAACCCTGACGAAGTTGTTGCCATGGGTGCTGCCATCCAAGGTGGTGTGATCACTGGTGATGTGAAAGACGTTGTCCTTCTTGACGTAACGCCATTATCACTCGGTATCGAAACAATGGGTGGAGTATTTACAAAACTTATCGATCGCAACACTACTATTCCAACATCTAAGTCACAAGTCTTCTCAACAGCAGCAGACAACCAACCAGCCGTTGATATCCACGTTCTTCAAGGTGAACGCCCAATGGCAGCAGATAACAAGACTCTTGGACGTTTCCAATTGACTGATATCCCAGCTGCACCTCGTGGTATCCCACAAATCGAAGTAACATTTGATATCGATAAGAACGGTATCGTGTCTGTTAAGGCTAAAGATCTTGGAACTCAAAAAGAACAAACTATTGTCATCCAATCAAACTCAGGTTTGACAGACGAAGAAATCGACCGCATGATGAAGGATGCTGAAGCTAACGCTGAAGCAGATAAGAAACGTAAAGAAGAAGTAGACCTTCGTAACGAAGTAGACCAAGCAATCTTTGCGACTGAAAAGACAATCAAGGAAACTGAAGGTAAAGGCTTCGATGCAGAACGTGATGCTGCCCAAGCTGCCCTTGATGACCTTAAGAAAGCGCAAGAAGACAACAACTTGGATGATATGAAGGCAAAACTCGAAACATTGAACGAAAAAGCTCAAGCCCTTGCAGTGAAACTCTATGAACAAGCTGCAGCTGCTCAACAAGCTCAAGCAGGAGCAGAAGGCGCGCAAGCAACAGGAAACGCAGGCGATGACGTCGTAGACGGAGAGTTTACTGAAAAATAAGATGCAAAGCCCGTTAAAACCTCACAGTGAAAATAGGAAATCTAACGCAGAAACTTTAGTTTCTAGGAAGATTTGTCTTTTTCACCAAGAGGTTAGGGCGTGCTTGATTCGGTAAGATGTTGAGGCGTTAAGAAAACGAAAGAAAAATAGGAAGCCATCGCCTTGTGCGATGCACAAAAGATGGCTTATCTTTTTTCCGAAGTTTTTAGCCGAAACTCAGTTAAGCATTGCTAGTTTGATTTTTAAAACTCGAACTAGTAAGTATAAGAAGAAATCCAGAGGTTGCAACCCAGCCTCTGTTTTTCGGTAAAAAGGGCCTGAACCTGATTTGTTTGGGAATATAAAAGAAAGGAATTGAACCCGACTTAAATCGTGGTCTCGTTCCGCAATATTAACAGAAAGGAATAAGGGTGTTCGTAATTGAACTCGAGCGGAAAGCTTGGAAATTAGATAAACCTCCTAAGAAATCAGGATTTCTTGTCGGTTTCCTAAATTTCAGTCGCTTTCTGTTCGCTCTTAGTATCTTATATGAACAATACTGAATTTTATGATCGTCTGGGGGTGTCAAAAAACGCTTCGGCAGACGAGATCAAAAAGGCTTATCGTAAGCTTTCGAAAAAATATCACCCAGATATCAACAAGGAGCCTGGCGCTGAGGAAAAATACAAGGAAGTTCAAGAAGCTTATGAGACTTTGAGTGACGACCAAAAACGTGCAGCCTACGACCAATATGGTGCTGCAGGTGCCAACGGTGGCTTTGGTGGTGCTGGCGGTTTCGGTGGCTTTGACGGAGCAGGTGGCTTCGGTGGTTTTGAGGATATCTTCTCAAGTTTCTTTGGAGGAGGCGGTGCTTCGCGCAATCCAAACGCCCCTCGTCAAGGGGATGACCTCCAGTATCGTGTGAATTTGACCTTTGAAGAAGCTATCTTCGGAACGGAAAAAGAAGTGAAATACAACCGTGAAGCAAGTTGTCGTACATGTAACGGATCTGGTGCTAAGCCAGGAACAAGTCCAGTCACTTGTGGACGCTGTCATGGTGCTGGTGTCATTAACGTCGATACGCAGACTCCTCTTGGTATGATGCGTCGTCAAGTAACTTGTGATGTCTGCCATGGTCGCGGAAAAGAAATTAAAGATCCATGTACTACATGTCATGGAACAGGTCATGAAAAACAAGCTCATAGCGTACATGTAAAAATCCCTGCTGGTGTGGAAACTGGCCAACAAATTCGTCTAGCTGGTCAAGGTGAAGCAGGCTTTAACGGTGGACCTTACGGGGACTTGTACGTGGTGGTTTCAGTTGAAGCTAGTGATAAGTTTGAACGTGAAGGAACAACCATTTTCTACAAGTTGAATCTCAATATTGTCCAAGCAGCTCTAGGAGATACTGTGGAAATTCCAACCGTGCATGGAGATGTTGAATTGGTCATTCCAGAGGGAACTCAGACTGGCAAGAAATTCCGTCTACGTGGCAAGGGAGCACCAAGCCTTCGTGGTGGTGCCGTTGGTGACCAATACGTTACCGTTAATGTCGTGACTCCGACAGGTTTGAACGACCGCCAAAAAGCTGCGCTTAAAGAATTCGCAGCTGCAGGTGACTTGAAAGTCAATCCAAAGAAAAAAGGCTTCTTTGACCATATAAAAGATGCCTTTGAAGGTGAATAAAGTAAAAAGAGCCGACTGGCTCTTTTTGTGTTATCTTTGAAAATTTAGCGTCGAAAAATCATTTCCAGTTAGCCTACTATTTATACTTTTGAGTGAGCAAGCCAGCTTCATCTATCTCCTGGATGAGTTGCTTGATTTCCGCTTCTTTGCAGGGCTTAACGGTGACGGTATCAATGTGTTTGATTGCCGAATTATCCTGAATATCTACCAAGGTCAAGGCTTTTTCATAGAATGCGATTCCCTTTTTTAGACTTTCCTGATCCTTCCAAAAGAGAATTGAGTAATTGGGATTAAATTTCTTTCCGATTTCTTGGAGATACTTCTCGCTTTCTTTTTCTAAAAACTGCAATAAACCATGATTGAACAAGTTGTCTCCTACTTTATAGTAGGAGATATCTCCTGTCTGGAGGACATAGACTTCGAGTCGATTTTTGGTGAGTTTTGGACTTTCTTTTAGGACAGTGTGACTATTGATAATCTCATCTGAGAAAGTAACATAAAAATGTAAGCCCCCACCCTCGTATTGATAGTGTCCATCTGATTCTACTTTCTCGGGAGGCATGTCAAGAGAGATAAATATTTGTTTTAAGGATTCATTTCCTTTTTGGATGTCACTCGGTGAGGCCTTGAAAAGATTCATCAGTAGTAGAAATGCTAGAGCCGTCAGAAGGCAGAGACAGCCACAAGGGATCGCGATGACCTGCGCTAGAACTTTTAAAAACTGTTTCACTTTCATTCCCTCCCTTTTCTGTTCGAATCTAGTAACCCAAAAAGGATTTAAGGAAACTTGGAGGCTCTCTTATCCTTGTTTTTCTTCTTGGAGGACCGCCATTCTAGTTTGGAAATCTTTTTCCAAGACTTTGAATTTATAGGTTAAATCTTTTTGGTATTCCTTGATAAGGGCTTTTTGTTGGTCGATGATTTGTAGGCTGTTTTGGATGATATCCAAATCATCCTTGATAGCTTCGACGCGGTCAGTTGTATCTAGCACTTCATCCTGAATGGCTTGGCGATTTTTCACAACAAAATAACTTCCGGCTGCAGCTCCTACTAAGAGCAGTAGATTTGATAATTTCATGGCAACTCCTTAAGCGTTTTTAATGGTTTCAGCGACTTGGGCAAGTTTGTCAAAGTTAGGTTCGTGGGCGATAAAGTCAATCTTGAGGTCATCTTCTGCACTGTAGCGAGGTACGAGGTGCACGTGAGTATGAAAGACCGTTTGACCTGCGACTTCCTCGCAATTGGCGATGATATTCATACCAGCAGCCTTGGTAGCCTTCATGACTTTTTGAGCTACTGTTGGCACTTGGGCAAAGAGTTGGCTGGCGCTGGTAGCATCCATCTCCAAAAGATTGCGATAGTGCTCTTTGGGTACAATGAGGGTGTGTCCAGGCGTTACTTGAGAGATATCAAGAAAGGCAAGAATCTGCTCATCCTCGTATACTTTTGAAGCAGGAATCTCCCCTGCGATGATCTTACAAAAAATGCAATCTGACATAAAATCCACCTCTACTGTATTGAATTTTGATATAATATAGCTACATTATACCAGATTCGGAGAAAATATGTTAGAAATTAAAAACCTGACAGGTGGCTATGTTCACGTCCCTGTCTTGAAAGATGTGTCCTTTACAGTTGAAAGTGGGCAGTTAGTCGGTTTGATTGGTCTCAACGGTGCGGGGAAATCAACGACTATTAATGAGATTATTGGACTTTTGACACCTTATAGTGGAGAAATCAAGATTAATGGCCTAACCCTGCGAGAAGATGCGACCAATTACCGCAAGCAGATTGGCTACATCCCGGAAACTCCTAGTTTGTACGAGGAATTGACTCTCAGAGAGCATATCGAGACGGTTGCCATGGCTTATGGTATTGAACAAAATCTAGCTTTTGAACGCGTAGAACCGCTTTTAAAAATGTTTCGTCTGGATCAAAAATTGGACTGGTTTCCTGTCCATTTCTCAAAAGGAATGAAGCAGAAGGTTATGATTATCTGTGCTTTTGTGGTAAATCCTAGTCTCTTTATCGTGGATGAGCCTTTTCTTGGCCTCGATCCGCTGGCTATTGCAGACTTGATTCAGCTTTTGGAAGTAGAAAAGCAAAAAGGCAAGTCTATCCTCATGAGTACCCACGTGCTGGACTCGGCGGAGAAGATGTGTGATGCCTTTGTTATCCTCCACAAGGGAGAGGTGCGGGCTCAGGGGAACCTCCAGCAACTCCGCGAAGCCTTTGACATGCCTGAAGCGAGTTTGAATGATATTTACTTGGCTCTGACCAAAGAGGAGGACCTATGAAAGACTTGTTTTTAAAGCGAAAGCAGGCTTTTCGTAAGGAGTGTGTCGGTTATCTGCGTTATGTTCTCAATGACCACTTTGTCTTGTTCCTACTAGTTCTCATCGGTTTTCTAGCTTACCAATACAGTCAACTCTTGCAAGATTTTCCTGAAAATCATTGGCCTATCCTCTTGTTTTTGGGAATTGTATCTGCCTTGCTTTTGGCTTGGGGAGGAATCGCGACCTACATAGAAGTACCTGACAAGCTCTTTCTCTTAGTCAGTGAAGAGGAGGTCAAGTTGTACCTCAAAGGACAGACGTCGCGTTCATTGGTTTTCTGGACAATTGTCCAAACCCTCTTTTTACTGGTGTTTGCACCTTTATTTTTAGCCATGGGCTATGGCTTGCCTATCTTTCTTTCCTATGTGCTTTTATTAGGAGCTGGGAAATATCTCCTCTTTCGTCAAAAAGCCAGTAAATTTTTTACTGAGAACGGAATTGACTGGGACTATGTGATCGCCCAAGAAAGCAAGCGCAAGCAAGTTTTGCTTCGTTTCTTTGCTCTCTTTACTCAGGTCAAGGGCGTTTCAAATAGTGTCAAACGTCGCGCTTATCTGGATTTCATCCTAAAGACTGTTCAAAAGGTGCCAGGGAAGATCTGGCAAAACCTCTATCTCCGCTCTTATCTGCGAAATGGAGACCTCTTTGCTCTCAGTCTTCGCCTCTTGCTCCTATCCTTGTTAGCTGTGATTTTTATCGAGCAGTCTTGGATTGCGACGGCAGTGGTTGTCCTATTTAATTACCTCATGCTCTTCCAGTTGTTGGCTCTCTATCGTGCTTTTGACTACCAGTATTTGACCCAGCTCTTTCCTTTAGAAAAGGGTGAAAAAGAGAAGGGACTACAGGAAGTTATCCGAGGATTGACAGGTTTTGTTTTAATGGTTCAACTGATAGTTGGTTTGATTACCCTCCAAGAAAAACTAGCCCTTCTAGCCCTGCTTGGAGCTGGACTGGTTTTACAAGTCTTGTATTTGCCTTATCAGGTAAAACGTCAGATGCAGGATTAATCTTACTTATAGGACACTAAAAAAGAAGTTGAGTTCAGTCTGTCTCAGCTTCTTTTATTTTCTACAAGATAATAGTTGGTCCGTAGAGACTTAGCTTGGTTTTGACTTGGTCAAAGTGGAAACGGTCATAGGCCCGCCAAGCGGCGCGAGTAGGAGCATCTGGATTGAGAGCGCTGAGACCCAGGAGAAGACTGGAAGTCTGATAAAATTTTTCCAGTTCAATCAAGAATCGATTATCCACTGTCTCAGTTTTAGAGAGAAAGTCAAGGATATTGTCCAGCTGCTCCTGAAAGCGGACATCGTCAGCTGTTGCCTGTTTGCAGACTTGGTAGGCTTTGTTTAAGTCAGTAATCAGTGCCTGAGCTCTTTTGATTGGGTCTGTAACCGTCATGAGAATGCCTCCTTTGTGCTAGTTTTAAAGTTGTTTCAAGTGATTGTCTTTCTATAATCATAGCTTATCACCTTTAACTCTTTTTTTACCTTCAAATCTTTAATTGTCATTGAAATTTCCTGAATGGTAATTGCAGGATTTTATGATAAAATAATTGTAAGGTTATCATATATATTTTTTAGAATACTTCGACACTTTAGGAATTTTTGAGAACCGTTTAGGATTTGGTGAAAAATAGTTTCTAGACTTATGTTATCCTCTTTTTAGGAGGTTTTATCCATGAACTACATTATCATCCAAAAAGAGAAAGAAATTTTCAAATTAAACATAAAGGATATCTACTATATCCAAACGCATCCAAGTAAAGCCCATACTGTGCAGATTGTTACAGAAAACGCTAGCTTTGATCTATTTCAAAATTTAAGCAATCTTGAGAAACAATATGGGGAAACCTTGACGAGATGTCATCGAAATTGTCTGGTTAACCTTGAACGGCTAAAATCCATGGATATCCAATCAAAGACCCTCTTTCTTGGAGAAGAAGGTCAATATGCTGTCAAGTATGCCAGACGTCGCTATAGAGAAATTCGCCAAAAATGGTTGAAACAAGGAGAGTAAGAAGATGAGAATATTTGTTTTAGAAGATGATTTTTCCCAACAAGCTAGGATTGAAACGGCGATTGAGAAACTTTTGAAAGAACATCAGATCATTCCCAGCTCTTTTGAAGTTTTTGGCAAGCCAGACCAACTGCTGGCAGAGGTGCATGAGAAGGGAGCACATCAGCTATTCTTTTTGGATATTGAGATTCGAAATGAAGAGATGAAAGGTCTGGAAGTGGCAAGAAAGATTCGGGATAGAGATTCTTATGCCCTGATCGTCTTTGTGACGACTCACTCGGAGTTTATGCCTCTGTCCTTTCGCTACCAAGTGTCTGCTTTGGACTATATTGATAAGGCCTTGTCGGCAGAGGAGTTTGAGTCTCGTATCGAGACAGCTCTTCTCTATGCCGATAGTCAAGACAGCAAAAGCCTGGCGGAAGATTGCTTTTACTTTAAATCAAAATTTGCTCAATTCCAGTATCCTTTTAAAGAGGTTTACTATCTCGAAACGTCCCCAAGACCCCATCGTGTTATTCTCTATACCAAGACGGATAGGCTGGAATTTACGGCGAGTCTAGAGGAGGTTCTCAAGCAGGAGCCTCGTCTCTTGCAGTGTCATCGTTCTTTTCTCATCAATCCAGCCAATGTAGTGCATTTGGATAAGAAAGAAAAACTGCTTTTCTTTGCCAATGGTGGAAGTTGTCTAATCGCGCGTTATAAGGTCAGGGAAGTGTCTGAGGCTATCAATAACTTACACTGAGCTAGGAGAATTTATGAATATTGCTTGGATATTATTGTATACACTTATTACTAATGGGCTAGAAATTGTCATTTTCTTTAAGGTGGATGGAATTAATCTTACTTTCGAGAGGATTTTTAAGGCTTTTCTTTTTAAGATACTGTTGGCCTTTGTTTTTGTAATGATTAGCTATATAGTAGGAAATACTTACCTATCTTATTTTATGGAACCCTTGTACGGCATAGGCTTGTCTTTCTTATTGTTAAGAGGGCTTCCTAAAAAACTCCTTTTCTTTTATGGTCTCTTTCCAATGATATTGGTGAATCTCTTTTATAGGGGAGTCTCCTATTTTGTGCTTCCATTTTTGGGACAAGGGCAAGTATATGATGACTACTCATTTACTGGGTTATGTATAATAATTTTCAATTTCTTCATTTCTCTAGTATTTTTTAAATGGTTAGACTATGATTTTACTAGTTTGAGAAGGGAGATTCTAGATAAAGATTTTCAAAAGTCCCTGATTAAGATTAACTGGATAATGGGGGCCTACTATCTAGTCATGGAAAGTCTGTCTTTTTTTGAATATGAACAAAGTATTCAATCAACGACTGTTCGCCATCTGATTCTGGTGTTTTACTTGCTCTTTTTTATGGGGGTTGTCAAGAAATTGGATACCTACTTGAAGGAAAAACTTCAGGAAAAACTGAACCAAGAGCAGACCTTGCGCTATAGAGACATGGAGAGGTATAGTCTGCATATAGAGGAGCTTTATAAGGAAGTTCGGAGCTTTCGTCATGATTACACCAACCTCTTGACCAGCTTACGCCTAGGTATTGAAGAGGAGGATATGGGGCAGATAAAAGAGGTCTATGACTCCGTCTTGAAGGATTCCAGTAAAAAATTGCAGGATAATAAATATGACCTGGGCCGATTGGTGAATATTCGTGACCGTTCCCTCAAAAGTCTCCTCGCAGGAAAATTTCTAAAAGCCAGAGAAAAGGATATTGTCTTTAATATCGAAGTTCCTGAGGAGATTCAAGTTGAGGGGATGAGTCTGCTTGATTTTTTAACCATCGTATCTATCCTTTGTGACAATGCTATTGAAGCTAGTGCAGAGGTCAGTCAACCTCACGTTTCAATTGCCTTTTTTAAAAATGGGGCACAGGAGACCTTTATCATTGAAAACTCCATCAAAGAAGAGGACATAGATATTTCTGAAATCTTCTCTTTTGGAGCAAGTTCTAAAGGGGAGGAGAGAGGAGTTGGCCTTTATACCGTGATGAAAATTGTGGAAAGTTATCCCAATGTCAGTCTCAATACCACCTGTCAAGATCAAGTCTTTCGTCAGGTACTTACTATGATACATACAGAATGATGAAAAATAAGACCGAGAGTGCTTGTTTCTCGGTCTTATTTTTTTATAGTTGTATTGGCTGATGAAGTCCTTGTGCGATGTAATGAGCATATCTATTAATGTTATATAATAAATCTTCCCACAACCCTCCACCTGTAATCTGGTTGAGTTCAGTAGCTGTTAGTTCCTGGAATGAAGTTAGGTTTTGATTCTTATCCATGTTATGATTCTCCTGTTTTATAAGATAATAAATAGTTATAGAGTGTTATCTGAAAATTAATCAGAATGTGTTAAAATTTTATCTTTGAAATAATCAAAATATGTTTTCTTTGCAGTTACACTAGTGACGCGACCTTGTAAGCCATATTGGATGAGCTTACTATCCTCATTAGATAGTTTTGCAAGAGCGGTTAATTTAAAGAGATTTCCTTGCTCTGTTCTGGTAGGAGTTTGATCAATGCTCTGAAGTTGGCCAATGATGGTAATACCGTGATTTCCAATCTTCTCAAGTTTTAATCTTACAGTTTGTCCTTTATCTAGTAAGGGGAGATAGTCAGATGATAAGTAGTAAGTGATTAGTACTTCTCTTGTATCTGTGATGACAGGGAATATTTGAGCAATTTCTGTACCAGTCGGAATTCTATTTTTACCTTCAAATTCGCTGTTCAGATGAATGATACCTTTACTTGGAGCGGTTAAGGTATTATTTTCCAAGCGCTGTGTCGCTTGATCTAGTTGTACTTTTAATTCTGTTAATTGATTATCCACAGCTAGTTGTTGCTGAGAAGTTGTCTGTAAAAACTGAGTGCGGAGTACTTCAATTTTAGTTTCTAAACTATTATCATAAGTTGCTACACTTCCAATACCAGCTTGCTGAATTTTGAGACTTGCGATAGATGATTCAAGATTTGCAATACTTTGATTGATTTGAGATAAAAATGGCTCATCTGCAGTTTCTTGTGTTTGTTCTTGAGAGGCTATAAGATAACGATTCAAAATTGACTGGTGTGGGTTGCCAGTCGGTAAGCGTGCTCTTTTGTTTATGATAGCATCTCTCAGCTCCTGGTATTCTCCAATTTGTTGTTGAACTTTTGTGATTTCTTGTTCAATAGCTGATGAACTGCTATTGGCAAGATTGGCTTGATTTGAAACTTCAGTGTTAGTCTTTGAGATACCTAGTTCAATATCATGAGCCTGTTTAGTAAAATTCATAAAGGTATTATGGTAGCCAAACTCATCCTCATCAGAAAAAAGATCAGTCGCTTTTTCTAAGCTTTGTTTCAAAATTCCAAGTCCTTCTTTTTGCTTCTCAAGTCTTTGTAACTGAGTTTCTAAGGCAGTTTTCTGACTTTCTTCCATTGTTTCAGAGTATTTGATGAGTAAGTCACCTTTTTCAACTACTTGATTTGCCACTAAATGATTAGCTAAGATAGTATTATCACTAGTTGACTGAATGGATGCAATGACACTTGTAGGGGTAATTTCTCCTTGTGACGTAACGGTAATTTCTTTTGTAGCAACAAGGGAGAAAATCACGATGAAAGTAAACAGTAATGAAAGTGGTATGATCAATACTGTCGCATAATTATGGTAACGTCTCTGATAAAACTCGACGCTTCTAAAAAGATTAGGATTCATAACATTCTCCTTATTTGTTGAATAGATGATGGTAGAAGCCTTGCGCCTGTATTAACTCTTGATGACTACCAACTTCAATGATTTTCCCTTGGTCAAGAACAATGACACGGTTAGTCCGTTCGGCTATACTTAGACGATGGGCTACAAAGAGAATGGTTTTATCAGTTAGGGACATAAGATTATCTATAACCTTTTTCTCAGTCAAAACATCGAGAGCACTAGTAGCTTCATCTAGTATTAAAACAGGAGATTTAGTTAAAAGAGCACGAGCGAGAGCAATTCGTTGCTTCTGTCCTCCTGACAGACCTGCTCCATCAGAAAGTTGAGTTTGATAACCCATAGGCATTCTTTCAATATCTTGACGGATTTCAGCTAATTCGCAAGCTTTTAGAATATCTTCTTGGCTAATCATATTATTACCGCCCAAGGTTAAGTTTTCCAAGATAGAGCCATTAAAGATATAGGCTTGTTGGGGCAGGTAATTAATATGACGTCGCAAGATTTTTTTATCAATATTTTTAATATCCTGATGATTGATGGTAATCTGTCCTTTGTAAGGGTCAAAGAAGTTGACAATCATTTTGGCTAGAGTTGTTTTACCAGAACCACTAACTCCAACTAGGCTAACCTTATCACCTTCTTTAATCGTTAGATTAATATCCGTTAAGGTATCTCGTCCAAAACCATACTTATAAGAAAGATCATCAAATTCAATATCGCCCATCAAAAAATTTGAATGAACAGGATTTTTTTGAACTTGAAATTCAGATTCGACTAAATAGACCTCGTTCAAGCGGTTATTAGCAACCTTCGCAGATTGGAGTTTAGTTTGTAGGTTGATAATATTTTCCATAGGAGTTGTAAAGTAAGAAAGAAGTGTATTAAAGGTAATCAGCTGACCGATAGAAATCTTACTCGACATGACTAATTGAGCACCAAGCCATAGGATAAAGATATTAAGAACTAACTTTGTTCCTTGCTTTAAATTAGTTTGTAAAATAGAATATTTAGTAAGTTTAAAGGATTTTTCCAAATAATCGACAAATTCACTGTCTATATTTTGATAGCGATTTTCTTCACTCGTGAGCGACTTTATAGTTTCAATCCCGTTGATATCTTCGATAATGGCAGAACTAACCATAGAATTACTTTGCATGACATCATGGTTCATTTTTTCAAAAGGCTTCATAAAAGAAAAGATGATGAACATGTATATAGGAACGGAAATAAGAGAAAGAAGAAAGAGGTTAGGATTTTGTGCCAGTAAGACACTCCCTACAAGGATCAGAATGGAAACATCAAGAAAAAGAGAGAGAATGGTAGAAGCTAAGGCATCTATAATAGAGTTAGCATCTGTGAAGCGTGAAATGATTTCCCCTGTACGACGTGTCGCAAAGAAAGACATAGGAAGTTCAAAGATATGGCGAATATAGGCCAAAATTACATCAATGCTTAATCTCTGACTCAGAACAGTTAGGAGATAATCTCTGGAGAAGCTCATGGCTTGTTGGAGGATATAGGTGATAATTAGACTAATTGAGATAATTCCTAAAGTTGATTTCATCTGATTTGGAATGTACTCATCCAAGATTCCTTGGAGATAATAAGAACCACCGATATTGATAATAGTGACTAATAAGCTTGAGAGAACAATGTAAGCAATGAGAGATTTTTGTTTGAAAATCAGAGGGAGGAAGCTCAGTAGACCATTCTTTTTATCTTTATGGGGTTGATAGCTGGGTTTGGGAGCTAGAAAAATAGCTACTCCAGTCCATTCAGAGAAAAAGCGTTCTTTTGACATTTTGGTGATTTTTACAGAAGGATCAGGATCACCAATAATCAGATAGTCTTTCCTTGTTTGATAGACAACATAGTAATGTTGGAGTTTCCCTTCTTTGTTAACGTGAACGATAAATGGATAGGGGACATCGCTCATATCAAAGAGCGTTTTATCTGCTTGAACAGGCCTTGTTTCAAAGCCCATTTCATCAGCGGCTTTTACAATGCCAAGAGCAGTCGTCCCTTCTTTGTTGGTCTTTGCAAGTTCTCTCAAGTGAGCTAGAGAAAAATCTGAACCATAGAATTTGGCAATCGAGGCTAAGGCAGCGACACCACAGTCTCTAGCATCTATTTGAGGAACAAATGTACGTTTATAAGAAGTCATTGGCAAATCCTTTCATATAAAATATGAATTTATTATACCATGATACTAAGTTCATATTTTATAAAATCTTGAATTGTCATTGAAACTTCCTGAATGGTAAAAAAGTGATTAGAAACTATCTTTCTTTAAAAATCTATAGGTGTGATTTGAAATAAAAAGTTAATTCAAGACGTTTCAATGACAATTCAAGATTTGGATGAAAAAAATTAATAAACAGCGATATACTAAACTTGTCAAGGTTGCAACGAGACAAAAATTAAAAATAAAAAAGGAGTATTTGTCATGGATACAAAAATGATGTCACAATTTTCTGTTATGGATAATGAAATGCTTGCTTGCGTTGAAGGTGGAGATATTGATTGGGGAAGAACAATTAGTTGTGCAGCAGGGATTGCGTATGGAGCAATTGATGGGTATGCAACAACTTATGGTTCGACATTTCTATTGGGGCCATATGCTATAGGAACAGGTGCAATTGGTGCTGTACTAGGTGGGATTGGTGGTGCACTAACCTGTTAGTATAGGAAAGGAGATAGCAATGAAAAAAATATTTGCAACAAAACGCAATGTATTCTTAGTGAGGGTGTTGTTCGGACAGATACCTTTGGTTGTTTCTACCTATCTATTTCTATCTCGTCAGTTTTTAAATTTTTCCGTGGTTTTCCAATTTCTTTTAGTGGTTATTAACTTGGCTTCTATTTTGGTTACTGTTTATCTCACTAGGAAAATGAGAGTGAGAGAGTTTGAAGATGATGATTTGGTTAGTCCTAGAACCAATCAACTCATGTTCATTGGTTTGACAGGCTTTATGTGTATTATTTGTCTGTATAGAGGTATCACAGCAGCAGAATCCTACCAACAAATAATCGCCTATATTGGCGCCGTTCTCTGCTTAATCATCATGCTTCTGCTCATTTGGGGATTGAAGTATTATAAAAAGTAGAAGCTAATGAAGTATAAAAGGGTAAGTGTTTTTGAAATACTTACCCTTTTATAATGAAAATTTTGCAATTCAAGATGTTTCGATGACAATTCAAGATTTGGATGAAAAATTTTAAAAAACAATAATATACTAAACTTGTCAAAGTTGCAACAAGACAAAAATTAAAAATAAAAAAGGAGTATTTGTCATGAATCTAAAAATGATGGAACAATTTGAAGTAATGGATGAAGTAATGCTATCCAATATTGAAGGTGGAGTTTCATGCTTTGAAGGTGTAGTTGGTATAGGAAGTCTTGGTGCTGCAGCAGGACCTTGGGGAGCACTTGGGGGAGTGCTAGTAGGATATGCAAGTTTTTGCATGTAATAATTTTTAGCTAAAACAAAATTTTAAGGAATTATAATTATGACATTTGATATTTTAGAAAAATTTGATACAGTTGATACGAGCGAACTAACTATCATTAATGGTGGTTTAGATGCTGCACGATGTATTATTGGTACACTTGGTTCTACTATTTTGGGTGGTGCTGGTTTTGGACCTGGTGGAGCTATTGTAGGATTTCTTGGGGGAACTGGAGCTTTTTGCTACGATACAGTTAGTTGAGGTATAAATGAAGCGTTATTTTATATTTGCAATTAGTTTTATAATGACGACTATGGTCCTAAACATTTTATTCGGATCAAATACTATTATTCATAAATTTATTGCTGTATTAGGTATTATGATGTATTACAGAGGTGTTTTTAGAGAGTATAAAAGATGTTAAAATCATTTCAAATTAGTTTAATTTCATAATCTTAATTTAACTAATTTGTACAATATAATAATCAAAGAGGCTGGGAAAAGTCTTTAAAATCAGAAAAACGCATATTATCAGGCATTGAACAACCTTGATATTATGCGTTTTATTGTAGTGAGATTCGCATTATTTTTCCTAAAAATGAGTTTTTGACTAGCCTAATTATTTGGGTACGACGAGCAGGTCAAGTATCTCATCTGAGGTGTAAGTTCTCCGTGAGCACCTGCTACTGGTGGGCTAAACAGTTACTTGTAAGCAGGATAATCATGAGGTAGTAGGAAGAGGAAGGGATAGTAGATGAGGGATTTCTGAATTCTAAAGTTCAAATAGGTCGATAGTAATGAGGAAAGAGGTACAACTTATATATTGAGGTGAGATTCTGATGATAGCTGAAAGCATAGTAACAACTAATCATGAGAAGTCAGTCAATCCTATAGTAGTCAGGATGATTCTATAATGGAAGTGGAGCGAAAGGGTACACAATTGAAAGTAGAATTGTCTGTTTTTATTATTTATTTGGTAGGATGGAAGTATGAAAATATAAATGGTGGCTACTGTTCATAAAATATAGGACATACGAATAGAACGCTTATGTAGCCTGAGAGAGGAGGTAGTTAAAGAAATCTTTGTAACAAATAAATATGATTGTGTTAATCATTATTTTGAAAGCAAATGATGTTTCTATTCTGCAGAGCGAAAAATATCATAATTGGTACTTTTACAATTAAATATATTCGCTCTGTTGTAAAATGAAGTGCAACACAAAAGACATGTTCATCTGATATACTAGAGTTGCGAAAAACAGTATAAAGGGAGAAGAACATGTCCACAAACTATTCTACCACAAATCAATCATACAAGTACTTATCTGAAGCTGAGCGAGGAGAAATTGAAGCTTATTTAAGCGTAGAACTCAAACCTGTTTAATAAATGTCATGCCGTGTTTGTTGGATTTTTAGTCTTTATAATAGTTACTACAGTAGGTTACACCATCAATCAAGGAGATTTTTTTCAAAACGAGCACATATTTATTATCGCAAAGACTTTCTTGATTTCACTGAGTGTTGCCTATGCGAAATGGTTTGATATGGTTTCGCTAAGAAGATTAACGAAAAAAGAAGTTCTACTTTTTATTGGAAGCTTTCTTCTTTGCGTGCTAGTAAATATAGGTTATTATAATTTTTTTACAGTTTCTTCTGGTGCAGGATATCAACACCTTGAGGCTTCTAGTACAGGAATTTCCTTATCCTTTATTGCAAGCGCGACAGTTTTTGGGCCTATTCTGGAGGAATTTGTTTTCAGAGGAATCCTTCAAGGTGCGGTTTTTGAAAATTCTTGGTTGGGTCTTGTACTGATTGCCTCTCTCTTCTCTTTCCTGCATGCACCTTATGATTTTCCTTCGTTTATTTATTATCTATTTGGAGGTTTCATGCTGGGCTTTGCTTATAAAAAGAGTCAAAATCTATCGGTGGCTATTTTAGTTCATATCTGTTATAACTGTTTATCATTCTTGTAGTATATGTAAGTAACCAATATGACATAATATTGGACAAAAAATCTTAAAAAATAGGGAAATGGATACTATTACTGTTTAGATTAACAATATTAAATGATGTCACAATTTGAGATTATGGATACCGAAATTTTTGCGAAAGTTGAAGGAGGTTTCGGAGGTTGGGAAGAGGTAACTTTTCAAAAAATTATATGGTTTGGTTGGATAATCATGTGCGCATTCTAATGGTGGCTCTTAATACTTTTCTTGCAACTAATATCAAGTTTAGTCTGATTGGAACAGTTGTAGGAGGATTCGCTGGTTATGGGAAATATGTTCTTGGTTGTCCAGGTGATTATCTAGATATCACCAATCATAGAGTTGTTTCTTCCAAAACACTTCACAAAAGTTATCAAATTTTAGAAAATGATTAGATATCATTTAATTGTAATGGAGTTTAGGTATGGAAAAAATATTTGCAACAAAACGCAAAGTATTCTTAGTGAGATTGTTCCTAGGTCAGGTGCCCTTACTTGTCTCTACTTATCTATTTCTATCTCGTCAGTTTTTAAATTTTTCCTTGGTTTTCCAATTTCTTTTAGCGATTATTAACTTGGATTCTATTTTGGTTACTGTTTATCTCACTAGGGAAATGAGGATAAGAGAGTTTGAAGATGATGATCTGGTTAGTCCTAGAATCAATCAACTTATGTTCATCGGCTTGACAGGCTTTATGTGTATTATTTGTTTGTACAGAGGTATCACAGCAACAGAATCCTATCAGCAATTAATTGTCTACATTGGCGCTATTCTCTGCTTGATTATCATGCTTCTGCTCATTTGGGGATTGAAGTATTATAAAAAGTAGAAGCTAATGAAGTATAAAAGGGTAAGTGTTTTTGAAATACTTACCCTTTTATAATGAAAATTTTGCAATTCAAGATGTTTCGATGACCATTTAAGATTTATATGAATTTGTAATCTTAAATAAGGTAAGATAAAGACAACAAATGTAAAGGAGTATTCTTATGAAGAAACAAAAGATAAAATCGCTATTACTTGTACCACTTGTATTTGCATCTATTACTACAGGTGCTGTATATGCAGAAGAACAGACTACTTCATCTATCCAGGCGAATGATAGTTCTCTTGTGGCACCAGATTTGCCATCGACTAAGGAAAAGGTGGAGAATAAACCTTCTATTGTAACCCCAGAAGAGTATGAGCAGAATGTTGAGAACTTTAAAAAGATAGATATTGAAGCCGTTCGTCAATCTTTTACCGAGGACCAATTGGAACATACTATATATTTTGGTAGAAAAACATGCTCTCATTGTCGTCAATTTTCTCCTGAATTGAAAGAATTTAATAACCTGATTGAAAAGAAGTTAGAGTATTATGATTTGGATGGTAAAGATTTTGACGGGGAAGCGAGAGAGTTTCTATTTAAAAAAGTCGGTATTCCAGGAACACCAACAATTTTGTATTTAAGAAATGGACATCCGATATCTGGATGGGTTGGTGGCGGAGCGACTGCACAACAGGTTTATGATTATATGTACTCGAGAAACTCACCTAAGCAAACGGAAACAATAGCATCGTCCGAGGAAACAGTAACTGAAAATGTGCATGATGAGAAAACCAGAAATGACAGCATGAGTACTAGTGATAAAGTTGTAAGTGAAAGCAAAGGTATGAGTGATGAAAAAAGAACCGAAATGAAAATATCCAATGATAATCCCAATTCTAATAGTGAAAATAGCGGGAAAGTGGAGAGTATAAACTCAACTTCCAAAGCTAAAACTACTCAATCTGGCGATTTAGCAATGTTAGACAATAAGAATCAATTGGAAACTCTCAAACCTATTTTTGATGCTGCTCAAGAAAATAAAACTCCTTTAACCGATGTTAAGGGAAGCCAATCTATTACTTCGAATGAAAAATTATTACCGAAAACAGGAGAGGAAGAAAGTTACCAACTGATTCGGCTAGCTGTCGCGTTTCTTATGACTTCTATAATGATTAAAGTGAAACAAAAAATTCATAAATAAAAATAGATGGTAAACAGGTGCAATGATATTATTTGTTTGTAATAACATATGGCTAGAATTTGCCTATAGACAAGAGTGAAAGGGCAAGCATGTTTTTAATGCTTGCTTTTTAAATTTTTTAACAATTCAAGGCGTTTCGATGGCAATTCAAGATTTGGATGAAAAAATATAATATACAGTGATATACTAAACTTGTCAAAGTTGCAACAGGACAAAAAATTAAAAATAAAAAAAGGAGTATTTGTCATGAATACAAAAATGATGGAACAATTTGAGATTGTGGATACTGAAATGCTGGCTTGTATAGAGGGTGGGGATGTATCTGGTATTTATAGAGGGTATGCTTATCAGGACAGTCCATTTGGTTCTTACCCTTCTATATTAAAAAATTCAGGTCCTTTCCCAGTAAGTGGGTCATGCCCGCGTGGTTATCGTGACCTTGGTTATATAGGAGCAGGTTTTCATTTATGTGGAATATAGGCTAAAATATAAGAAATGAGGAAGAATTTCTATGAAAAAGTATCAGCTTCTATTCAAAACAAGTGCAATTTTATCCTACCTATTTTTCGTATTTGGTCTTTCTCAGCTGACGCTTATCGTCCAAAACTATTGGCAATTTTCTTCTCAGATAGGCAATTTATTCTGGATTCAAAATATCTTGAGTTTACTTTTTATTGGAGTCATGATTGTGGTTCTTGTCAAGACAGGCCATGGTTATCTCTTTCGCATTCCAAGAAAAAAATGGCTTTGGTATTCGATTTTGACAGTATTAGTGGTAGTGTTCCAGATCTCTTTTAACGTTCAGACAGCTAAACATGTTCAGTCAACTGCGGAAGGTTGGGCTGTATTGATTGGTTATAGTGGGACTAACTTTGCAGAGCTAGGTATTTATATAGCCCTGTTCTTTCTGGTTCCACTGATGGAAGAGTTAATCTATAGAGGATTACTGCAACACGCTTTCTTTAAGCATTCGCGATTTGGTCTTGATTTGCTTCTTCCTTCTATTTTATTTGCTCTCCCTCATTTTTCAAGCCTGCCTAGTCTGTTAGATATCTTCGTCTTTGCAACAGTTGGAATCATCTTTGCTGGTTTGACCCGCTATACCAAGAGCATTTATCCATCCTATGCGGTGCATGTTATCAATAATATCGTAGCGACATTACCATTTTTGCTCACTTTTCTACATAGGGTCTTGGGGTGAAAAAACCAAAAGGTTTACTTTTCAACCATAGAGGAGTTCATCATGTATAAACACTTGTTTTTTCTAGATTCCAAAACCTTAGACTGGTTGACACCCTATATTCTGGTCTTGGCTTCTGACACCATTACCTTTAATGTTTTTGTGTTAACCTTTGTATCTGCGGCGGTCTTTAATTTCCTAAATCCCATGCTAGCTTTTATAGTTATATTTTTGGGGGCTGGCTATGTTGTCGGATTTTGGTTACTAAAATGGTTTGTTTTGGAAAGACTAGAGCTCAAGGATGACTTGTAGGGAAGTTTGTTTGTTGAGGAGGATAGCTTTATGGCCATTTTCAATAAGTGCCACGCCTTGTTTTTGGATTTTTAGTATTTGCAATCCTTGGTGCAGCGGGTTATTCCATCAATCAAGGAGATTATTTTCAACACCAGTACACATTCATTGCTGTAAAGAGTCTCTTGCTTTTCCTTAGTTTTGGCTATGCGAAATGGTTTGATATGATTTCTTTTGGGATTTTAAGCAAGAAACAACTCTTGCTCTTTATTGGAATCTTTTTTCTCACTATGCTGGTAAATATAGGCTATCATGCTTTTTTCTCAGTTGCTTCTGGTGCCTCGGCTCAACACCTTGAGGAAACGAGTAAAGGACTTTCGCTTTCCTTTATTGTCAGTGCCACAGTTTTGGCACCTATCCAGGAGGAATTTATGTTTAGAGGAATTCTTCAAGGTGCGGTTTTTGAAAATTCTTGGCTAGGGCTTGTGCTGACTTCCTCTCTCTTTTCTTTTATGCATGGACCTTATGATGTGCCTTCGTTTTTCTATCATCTACTTGGGGGCTTGTTGCTGGGCTTTGCTTATAAAAAGAGCCAAAATTTATGGGTTTCTACTCTAGTCCATATGTTTTACAACAGTTTGCCACTTTTAACTTATTTCTAAAAATCATGAAAAGGTAAGCAGAAGACGGTGCTTGCCTTCTTTAAGCTATAATGATAGCTTGAGCCAATTGAGATGCTTTTCTTTGAGAATCAGGTGTGGAGCGGTTGACGAATAGACTAAAAACTAGTAGAATAGTAAGGAAACTTTATACGGAGGAAAGAAATGGACTTGGGTGATAATGAGCTAACGCTGACCCCTATCCCTGGGAAGAGTGGCAAAGCTTATATGGGAAGCTACCCTGATGGGAAGCGCGTCTTTGTAAAAATGAACACCTCTCCAATCCTACCTGGCTTAGCCAGAGAACAAATCGCTCCTCAATTACTATGGACTCGTCGTTTGCCAGATGGCAGTGATATGTGTGCCCAGGAATGGTTGACGGGCAAAATATTGACCCCTTACGACATGAATCGCAAGCAGATTATCAATATCTTGAACCGCCTTCACCGCTCGCGTCCCTTGATGAAGCAGTTGAGCCGTTTGGGATATACCATGGAAAAACCAGTTGATTTATTGCGTTCTTGGCAACAAGAAGTACCAGAAATCTTGAAGCAGAATCACTATTTGAACAGTGTGATTGCTGAACTAGGTAAGACGGTTCCAGGCTTTAGGGAAGAGCATGCAACGATTGTGCATGGAGACCTTCGCCATAGTAATTGGATCGAGACAGAGAGTGGGCTTGTTTATCTAGTGGATTGGGATTCGGTTCGCCTGACGGATCGTATGTTTGATGTGGCACATTTGCTATGCCACTACATTCCAGATCATCAGTGGCGCCAATGGTTGAGAGACTATGGCTATAAGTACAATCAGACAGTGTTAGATAAATTGTACTGGTATGGTCAGTATTCTTACTTGAACCAGATTGCCAAATACTGTGAAAATCAAGATTTAGACAATGTAAACCGGGAGATTTATGCCTTGCGTGTCTTCCGTGACAAGTATGGAAAGAAAAGATGAGAGTAAGAAATCGTAAAGGGGCGACAGAGTTACTAGAGGCTAATCCCCAGTATGTTGTCCTCAATCCCTTGGAAGCTAAAGGGAAATGGCGAGACTTGTTTGGAAATGATCATCCGATTCATGTTGAGGTTGGAAGTGGGAAAGGGGCCTTCGTATCAGGAATGGCCAAACAAAACCCTGACATCAACTACATCGGGATTGACATTCAAAAGTCGGTATTGAGTTATGCCTTGGACAAGGTATTAGAAGTTGGAGTGCCCAACATCAAGTTGCTGTGGGTAGATGGTTCGGATTTGACTGACTACTTTGAAGACGGTGAGATTGATCGTCTCTACCTAAACTTTTCAGATCCTTGGCCTAAAAAACGCCATGAAAAACGTCGTCTGACCTACAAGAGTTTCTTGGATACCTTCAAGCGCATCTTGCCTGAGAATGGGGAAATCCATTTCAAGACAGATAACCGTGGCTTGTTTGAGTACAGTCTAGTGAGCTTTTCTCAGTATGGGATGAAACTCAATGGTGTTTGGCTGGACTTGCATGCCAGTGATTTTGAAGGCAATGTCATGACGGAGTATGAGCAAAAATTCTCCAGCAAAGGTCAAGTGATCTACCGAGTTGAGGCAGAATTTTAAGAAATAGCTTGAAAACCAGCTGTTTGAGTGCTTATGCTTTACATAAATTGACAAACGTGCTATACTGATAGTAAGAATATGAGAAAGAGAGGCGGGGAAATATCTTCGCCTCTTGCTTATGAGGAGGTGGACGCAATCGCAACAATCGTAGAATTAGTCAGAGAAGTTGTAGAACCTGTCATCCAAGCGCCTTTCGAGCTCGTGGATATCGAGTATGGAAAGATTGGCAGTGACATGATTCTCAGTATTTTTGTAGATAAACCCGAAGGAATTACCTTGAACGACACGGCAGACCTGACAGAAATCATCAGTCCTGTTCTTGATACTATCAAGCCTGATCCCTTCCCAGAACAATATTTCCTAGAAATCACCAGTCCAGGCTTGGAACGTCCTTTAAAAACTAAGGATGCTGTCGCTGGAGCTGTTGGGAAATACATTCATGTCGGGCTCTACCAAGCTATCGATAAGCAAAAAGTCTTTGAAGGGACCTTAGTATCCTTTGAAGAGGATGAGTTGACTATGGAGTATATGGACAAGACACGTAAGAAAATCGTTCAAATTCCATACAGTTTAGTATCAAAAGCACGTTTAGCAGTAAAACTATAGAAAAGAAAGGATAGCTTTTGAGGATTCAAAAGCAAAAAGAACATGAGTAAAGAAATGCTAGAGGCCTTCCGCATTTTGGAAGAAGACAAGGGAATCAAAAAAGAAGACATCATCGACGCAGTTGTAGAGTCGCTTCGTTCCGCTTATCGCAGACGCTATGGTCAATCTGATAGCGTAGCCATCGACTTCAACGAAAAAACAGGTGACTTTACCGTTTATACTGTCCGTGAAGTTGTTGATGAAGTATTTGATAGCCGTTTGGAAATCAGCTTGAAAGATGCCCTTGCCATTAATTCAGCCTATGAGCTTGGTGACAAAATCAAGTTTGAAGAAGCACCAGCTGAGTTTGGTCGTGTAGCAGCCCAATCTGCTAAACAAACCATTATGGAAAAAATGCGCAAGCAAACACGTGCCATCACATATAATACTTACAAAGAACATGAACAAGAAATCATGTCTGGTACAGTAGAACGCTTTGACAATCGCTTTATTTATGTCAATCTTGGCAGCATCGAAGCTCAATTGTCAAAACAAGACCAAATCCCTGGAGAAGTTTTTGCTTCCCACGACCGTATCGAAGTCTACGTTTACAAGGTTGAAGACAACCCTCGTGGTGTCAACGTCTTTGTCAGTCGTAGCCATCCAGAAATGATCAAACGCTTGATGGAGCAAGAAATTCCAGAAGTTTACGATGGAACTGTCGAAATCATGAGCGTAGCCCGCGAAGCTGGTGACCGTACTAAGGTTGCTGTTCGTAGCCACAATCCAAATGTGGACGCTATCGGGACAATCGTTGGGCGTGGTGGTGCCAATATCAAGAAAATCACCAGCAAATTCCACCCAGCTCGTTATGATGCTAAGAGCGACCGTATGATTCCTGTTGAAGAAAACATTGACGTTATCGAGTGGGTAGCGGATCCAGCTGAGTTTATCTACAATGCCATCGCACCTGCAGAGGTTGACCAAGTTATCTTTGATGAAAATGACAGCAAACGTGCCTTGGTCGTTGTACCTGATAACAAGCTTTCTCTTGCTATCGGTCGTCGTGGACAAAACGTTCGCTTGGCAGCTCACTTGACAGGTTACCGTATCGATATCAAGTCTGCCAGTGAGTTTGAAGCTATGGAAGAAGCAGGTCAAGTGGATTACGCAACTGCGGACGAATTGATCGAAGAATAAAAGCTGCTAGAGGAGGGAAAGATGAAAACAAGAAAAATCCCTTTGCGCAAGTCTGTTGTGTCCAACGAAGTGATTGACAAGCGTGATTTGCTCCGCATTGTCAAGAACAAAGAAGGACAGGTCTTTATCGATCCAACAGGCAAGGCCAATGGTCGAGGCGCTTATATCAAGCTAGACAATGCAGAAGCCTTAGAGGCAAAAAAGAAGAAAGTCTTTAACCGTAGCTTTAACATAGAAGTGGAAGAAAGCTTTTATGACGAGTTGATCGCCTATGTGGATCACAAAGTAAAAAGAAGAGAGTTAGGACTTGAATAAGCAAAAGATAAGCAATCTCTTGGGACTTGCTCAGCGAGCAGGCCGGATCATATCAGGTGAGGAATTGGTGGTCAAGGCTATCCAAGACCAGAAAGCCAAGCTAGTCTTTCTAGCACAGGATGCTGGTCCCAATCTGACCAAGAAAATTCAAGATAAAAGTGACTATTATCAAGTAGAAGTTATAACCGTGTTTTCAACACTGGAATTAAGCATAGCAGTCGGAAAATCAAGAAAGGTTTTGGCTGTGACAGATGCTGGATTTACAAAGAAAATGAGGTCTCTTATGGAATAGAAGAGGAGGACATGATTTGTCTAAGAAAAGATTGTACGAAATCGCAAAAGAACTTGGAAAAGAAAGTAAAGAAGTTGTAGCGCGTGCAAAAGAGTTGGGCTTGGATGTGAAAAGCCACTCATCGAGCGTGGAAGCTGCTGCTGCTGAGCAAATCGCAGCTAGCTTTAAACCTGCACCTGCTCCTAAGGCAGAAGTAAAACCTGCGACACCAAAAGCAAGTGTAGAAAAGAAAGCTGAAAAGCCTGCATCATCTAAACCAGCTGCCGCAAAGGAAGAAAGCAAATCAGCTACACCTGCAGCTCCTAAGGAAGAAAAAGTAGTGGCCGCAAGACCACAGAGTCGAAACTTCAAGGCGGAGCGTGAGGCGCGTGCCAAAGAGCAGGCAGAGCGACGCAAACAAAACAAGGGCAACAACCGTGACCAACAACAAAACGGCAACCGTCAGAAAAATGACGGCCGTAATGGTGGTAAACCTGGTCAAGGGAACCGCGACAACCGCCGTTTTAACGACCAAGGGAAAAAACCACAAGGTCAAGGGAATCGTGGCAATAATCGCCGTCAGCAACAAGACTTCCAGCCAAAACCAGCTGGACCACGTGTTGACTTTAAAGCCCGTGCAGCAGCCCTAAAAGCAGAGCAAAATGCAGAGTACGCACGCTCAAGCGAGGAGCGCTTCAAACAATCGCAAGCTGCCAAAGAAGCCTTGGCTCAAGCTAATAAACGCAAGGAGCCAGAGGAAATCTTTGAAGAAGCTGCTAAGCTAGCTGAACAAACGCAGCCAGCCGTAACAGTAGCTCCTGTAGTTAAAGAAGCGCCAGTGGATACACGTCGTAAAAAACAAGCTCGACCAGACAAAGAACGTGACGATTATGATCACGAAGAAGATGGTCCTAGAAAACAACAAAAGAATCGAAGTAGTCAAAATCAAGTGAGAAATCAAAGAAATAGTAACTGGAATAACAATAAGAAGAACAAAAAAGGCAATAATAAGAACAATCGTAATCAGACTCCAAAACCTGTTACAGAGCGTAAGTTCCATGAATTGCCAACAGAATTCGAATATACAGATGGTATGACTGTTGCGGAAATCGCAAAACGTATCAAACGTGAACCAGCTGAAATCGTTAAGAAGCTTTTCATGATGGGAATTATGGCCACACAAAACCAATCCTTGGATGGAGAAACCATTGAACTCCTCATGGTGGATTACGGTATCGAAGCCAAACAAAAGGTTGAAGTGGATAATGCCGACATCGAACGTTTCTTCGTCGAAGATGGTTACCTCAATGAAGATGAATTGGTTGAGCGTCCACCAGTTGTAACCATCATGGGACACGTTGACCATGGTAAGACAACCCTTTTGGATACCCTTCGTAATTCTCGTGTTGCGACAGGTGAAGCAGGAGGTATCACTCAGCATATCGGTGCCTACCAAATTGTGGAAAATGGCAAGAAGATTACCTTCCTTGATACACCAGGACACGCAGCCTTTACATCTATGCGTGCGCGTGGTGCCTCTGTTACCGACATTACCATCTTGGTTGTAGCGGCAGACGACGGGGTTATGCCTCAAACTATCGAAGCCATCAACCACTCAAAAGCGGCCAACGTTCCAATCATCGTAGCTATCAACAAGATTGATAAACCAGGTGCCAACCCGGAACGCGTTATCGGTGAATTGGCAGAGCATGGTGTTATGTCAACAGCTTGGGGTGGAGATTCTGAATTTGTTGAAATCTCAGCAAAATTCAACCAAAATATCGATGAACTCTTGGAAACAGTCCTTCTTGTAGCTGAAATCCAAGAACTCAAAGCAGACCCAACAGTGCGTGCGATCGGTACGGTTATCGAAGCGCGCTTGGATAAAGGAAAAGGTGCGGTCGCAACCCTTCTTGTCCAACAAGGTACCTTGAATGTCCAAGATCCAATCGTTGTCGGAAATACTTTCGGACGTGTCCGTGCTATGACCAACGACCTCGGACGTCGTGTTAAGGTAGCAGGACCATCAACGCCGGTTTCTATCACGGGTTTGAACGAAGCGCCAATGGCGGGTGACCATTTTGCTGTTTACGAAGATGAAAAATCTGCGCGTGCAGCAGGTGAAGAACGTGCAAAACGTGCTCTTATGAAGCAACGTCAAGTGACACAACGTGTCAGCCTTGAAAACCTCTTTGATACGCTTAAAGCAGGTGAGCTCAAGTCTGTTAACGTCATCATCAAGGCCGACGTACAAGGTTCGGTTGAAGCCCTTTCTGCCTCGCTTCAAAAGATCGATGTAGAAGGTGTCAAAGTTACCATCGTTCACTCAGCGGTCGGTGCCATCAACGAATCTGATGTGACTCTTGCGGAAGCTTCAAATGCCTTTATCATCGGTTTCAATGTGCGCCCTACACCACAAGCTCGTCAACAAGCAGAAGAAGATGATGTAGAAATCCGTCTCCACAGCATTATCTACAAGGTTATCGAAGAGATGGAAGAAGCCATGAAAGGAATGCTTGATCCAGAATTCGAAGAAAAAGTTATCGGTGAAGCAATCATCCGTGAAACCTTCAAGGTATCTAAAGTGGGAACCATCGGTGGATTCATGGTTACGAGTGGTAAAGTTACTCGTGACTCTAAAGTTCGTGTTATCCGTGACGGCGTCGTTATCTATGATGGCGAACTCGCAAGCTTGAAACATTACAAAGACGACGTGAAAGAAGTAACTAACGGTCGTGAAGGTGGATTGATGATCGACGGCTACAATGATATCAAGATGGATGATGTGATTGAGGCATACGTCATGGAAGAAATCAAGAGATAAGATTTTTGCTCCTTTCTTAGGTGGTGAGGGACGCAAGCAAACCGATGGTTTCATTGCTTATTTTTGAGCCTAGGGTCTCAAAAATCCCCTGTGATAGATCTGCTTTAGCAGTTCCATCACTTTCACCACAGCGAAAGAAGCAGGTGGTTTCAAATTGAACTTCGTTTCAATTTGAAATGAAAATCAATAAGTTTAAAAATAGCTAGGTCTGCTGGCCTAGCTTTTGGTTCAAAGTAGAGAAAGGAATATCATGGCAAATCATTTCCGTACGGATCGTGTGGGCATGGAAATCAAGCGTGAAGTCAATGAGATTTTGCAAAAGAAAGTCCGTGATCCGCGTGTCCAAGGTGTGACCATCACAGATGTTCAGATGCTGGGGGATTTGTCTGTTGCCAAGGTTTACTACACCATTTTGAGTAACCTTGCTTCGGATAACCAAAAAGCTCAAATCGGGCTTGAAAAAGCAACTGGTACGATCAAACGTGAACTTGGTCGCAATTTGAAATTGTACAAAATCCCAGATTTAACCTTTGTCAAGGATGAGTCCATTGAATATGGAAACAAGATTGACGAGATGCTACGCAATCTGGATAAGAATTAAGAAAGAGGGGATGCCCCTCTTTTTTGGTGGAAAAATGGCAATAAAAAATACTGGGGAAATCTCTCTAGAGTTAAAAAATTGTTAAAAGGCTTTATAAAACTCAGCTTGTATTATAGTATAGAAATTGGAAAGAGTGAGATGAAATGATTTCTTATCAATAACTAGCTAGTCTGCTATAGCAATCAGCTAGAAACTGTAGCTAGACGAGGGAAGGTAATATGGGACTCATAAAAATTCTAGCCAAGACTTACGGGAATTACTTTTTTGTGATGCAAAGCGTCAAAGTTCTGAAAAACATGAAAAAAGATGACAATGCTCTAGTAGGTTTCGGGAAAGTACTGCTTGCTGACATGCTGATGGATGTAGCCCAGTGGCTCGCAAAACCAGAGGATAAGGAATAACTTGAAATGAAAGAAACTAGCAGGAACTCTGCTGCTAGTTTTTTAATCTCTTCCTATATGGTATAATATAAGCAGCAAAATCATTTTAGAACATACAATGGAGGTCGTCATGGACAATATCATCGATGTGTCAATTCCCGTTGCAGAAGTGGTGGACAAGCATCCAGAAGTCTTGGAAATCCTAGTAGAGCTCGGTTTTAAACCACTTGCTAATCCCTTGATGCGCAACACAGTCGGTCGCAAGGTATCGCTTAAGCAGGGCTCTAAACTTGAAGGAACTCCTATGGATAAGATTGTCCGCACGCTGGAAGCGAACGGCTATGAAGTGATTGGATTAGACTAATGGCAGATGAACGGATTCATATCCTACGGGATATTTTATTAGAATTGCACAATGGCGCCTCTCCTGAGTCGGTTCAGGAGCGTTTTGATGCTACCTTTACAGGTGTTTCAGCCATCGAGATTTCTCTCATGGAGCACGAGCTGATGAACTCAGATTCAGGAGTCACCTTTGAAGATGTCATGGAGCTCTGTGATGTCCATGCTAATCTTTTTAAAAATGCTGTTAAGGGTGTTGAAGTGGAGGATACCGAGCATCCTGGCCACCCCGTTCGCATCTTCAAGGATGAAAATCTGGCCCTCCGTGCTGCCTTGATTCGCATTCGGAGATTGTTAGATACCTATGAGACTATAGAAGACGAGGAAATGCTGGCAGAGATGCGCAAGGGTTTGGTCCGTCAAATGGGGCTTTTGGGACAATTTGACATCCACTATCAGCGCAAGGAAGAGCTCTTCTTTCCTATCATGGAGCGCTATGGACACGATTCACCTCCCAAAGTCATGTGGGGAGTGGATGACCAGATCAGGGAACTCTTTCAAACAGCTCTAACGACAGCCAAGTCACTACCAGAAGTGTCGATTAGCAGTGTAAAAGAAGATTTTGAAGCTTTTGCGACAGAGTTTGAAAGTATGATTTTCAAGGAAGAGTCCATCCTTCTCATGGTTCTCCTTGAGTCCTTTACTCAGGATGACTGGCTTCAGATTGCGGAGGAGAGCGATGCCTACGGCTATGCCATCGTCCGTCCGTCTGAGAAATGGGTTCCAGAACGCCAGAGTTTCCTTGAGGAAAAGAGTGCAGAGGAACCTGTTCAACTAGACACGGCTGAAGGTAAAGTGCAGCAAGTTATCGATACGCCAGAAGGCCAGTTTACCATTACCTTTACCCCTAAGGAAAAGGAAGCAGTGCTGGACCGCCATAGTCAACAGGCTTTTGGGAATGGCTATCTCTCAGTTGAGCAGGCCAACCTCATCCTCAATCACCTCCCTATGGAGATCACCTTTGTCAATAAAGACGATATTTTCCAGTATTACAATGACAATGCGCCAGCTGATGAGATGATTTTCAAACGGACGCCGTCCCAAGTCGGGCGCAATGTTGAACTTTGCCATCCGCCTAAATACCTAGAAAAGGTGAAGGCTGTTATGAAAGGTCTTCGTGAAGGGGTCAAGGACAAGTATGAAATGTGGTTCAAGTCTGAGTCGCGAGGTAAGTTTGTCCACATCACCTACGCTGCAGTACACGATGAGAATGGGGAATTTCAAGGCGTGCTAGAGTATGTTCAGGATATTCAGCCCTACCGTGAGATTGATACGGACTACTTCCGTGGATTAGAATAAGGAGAATCAATGAGTTACGAACAAGAATTTATGAAGGAATTTGAAGCTTGGGTCAATACCCAGATTATGATCAACGATATGGCGCACAAGGAAAGTCAAAAGGTCTACGAGGAAGATCAAGACGAGCGTGCCAAAGATGCCATGATTCGCTACGAAAGCCGCTTGGATGCCTACCAGTTCTTGCTTGGTAAGTTTGAAAACTTCAAGGCGGGCAAGGGATTTCATGATTTGCCAGAAGGATTGTTTGGCGAGAGAAACTATTAAAATGAATATCCTATCTTGATTTTTCGCCGAAATCTTGATAGAATATCCTTATTAAATCCTTGTCAGAGCAGGGATTTTTTATTGAAAGGATTTTATCATGTCAAAGAAACTCCAACGTAAAAAACAATTGCGAAATAGCCTTCGTCGTTCAGGTGCATTTTCAACTACAGTGACCAAAGTTGTCGAAGAGACCAAAAAAGTCGTGAAACATGCGGAAAAATCTGCCAGCCAAGCAGGAAAAGTTGTCTCTAAAAAAGTGGAACAAGCAGTAGAAGCGACTAAAGAGCAAGCTCAAAAAGTAGCCAATTCAGTAGAAGATTTCGCAGCGACTTTGGGTGGCCTCTCAGTAGATCGTGCTAAGACTTTCTATGATGAAGGCATCAAGTCAGCTTCTGACTTCAAAAACTGGACAGAAAAAGAACTCCTTGCCTTGAAAGGAATCGGCCCAGCTACGATTAAGAAATTAAAAGAACACGGAATCAGCTTCAAGTAATCTTTCTTGTCCCTTGCATTTCCGTCAAAAACTTGCTACAATAGAGCCATTAGAGGTGTTTTGAATCCCACATTTTACAGAAAGTGGCGGCGCTGAGAAGTCCACAAATGTGTCAAAACTGGTTGCTGATGGATGAAAAATTGAAATGAAAATGTCTTTTTGTTTTAAAGACGAGAGTTGCGGGCTCTGCCCGAAATTGGGTGGTACCGCGGATAAACACATTCGTCCCTGTCATGGATATGGCAGGGCTTTTCTTTTACGTCTTAGTCAAAGGAGGTTGTTATGAAGCAATCTTTTAAAACAAGTAAACTCTACTATGGCTTTCCTATCTTTATTTTGGGGTATCAGGATCAGAATTTTGGGCACAATATTACGACCTGTAGCTCCTCTTATAGCTTGGGAGATTGGCTAGTCATTGGTGTTGGGGTTGAGGAAAATGCGGCTGAGCAAATCAAGCATTACCAGAAGTTCACTGTGAATATCCCTGATGAAAATCTCATGCTCGAGATGGAGCAGGCTGGTTTTATCAGTCATCGGGAAAAGTTGAAACACTTGGGGCTGGACTACGAGATTTCTGAACAGACTCAAGCTCCGATTTTAGAGTCTTGTCCAGTCGTATTGGACTGCCAGGTGGATCGGATTATCGAGGAGGATGGAATCTGCCACATCTTTGCTAAGATTCTTGATCGACTGGCTGATTCAGAACTATTGGACGATAAAGGCCATTTTAAAAATGACCGTTTTGCACCGACTTACTTTATGGGGGACGGCCATCAGCGTGTTTATCGTTATCTAGATAACCGAGTTGACCCCATGGGAAGTTTTATCAAGAAAGTGAGGCAGAAGGATGACAAGAGCTGAACTACCTGAACGAATCGAGACGGAGCGTCTGGTCCTGCGAGTCCGTACAGTGGCGGATGCCGAGGATATTCATGCCTATGCTAGTCTGCCAGAAGTTGCCTATCCAGCAGCATTTCACCCCGTCAAGACCTTGGAATATGAGATTTATTATCTGGAGCATATCCTTCCTGAGCGCAATCAAAAGGAAAATCTCCCAGCTGGCTACGGAATTGTCGTCAAAGGAACCGATAAAGTCATCGGCTCTGTTGATTTTAATCATCGCCACGAAGACGATGTACTGGAGATTGGCTATACCTTGCATCCAGATTATTGGGGTCGGGGTTATGTTCCAGAAGCAGCGCGTGTCTTGATTGACCTAGGCTTTAAAGAATTGGGCCTTCACAAGATAGAATTGTCTTGTTTTGGCTACAATGTTCAAAGTCAACGAGTCGCTGAGAAGCTTGGCTTTACCCTCGAAGCTCGTATCCGAGACCGCAAAGATGCCCAAGGAAATCGTTGTGATAGTCTCATATATGGCTTGCTGAAGAGTGAGTGGGAAGAGAAACAGTAGTTGAACCGTTCGAAATTTTCGAACAGTTTGGAGATAATATTAGTAATTCAAAGAGAGGTGAGAAAAATGAATACAGACCAGATTATTATTCTGCTCAGTGGAGCAGGCCTAGGAGCTGTATTAAGTGCGATTCTAGTTTTTGCTAATAATAGTAAAAGAAATCAACTTGATTATATTACTAAAGAACGCTCTGAATGGAGAAAAAGCATAAAGTTGATAATTGTTGATTTGCTAAATGGAGAAAATAGGGAGTCTGCAGTAAATAGTCTTAGAACACAAATCAATCCATATGGCTATTGTAGAAATATTAAATATACTAATGAGTATTACATGAAAGATGGACATATTTGGGATCTTTTAAATGATTTTGATTACTCAGAAGAAAAATCGCAAAAACTCATTCAGTATCTAAGGTTACTCTTGAAATATGATTGGGAACGTTCAAAAAATGAGGTTAGAATTAATAATAATTTCTTATGGAATTTTTTAAGATGGGGATTGATAATTCTAAACTTAATAATGTTATTTTGGGCGGGAAATGTGAATAATGAAGTAAATATGTATTTATCATTATTTTCAGTTATTCTTTTATTTTTGCAACCGTCCCTAATAAAATTGCTATCTAAACTCAATTCTGATTCGCCTAAAGAAAAAACTATTTTAATACTAACCTTCTTAGTAGGGTTTGTATCGCCTTATCTTTATTCACTTTATTTAACAATCATTTTATTAAATTTTTATAATCTGATTAAAGTGAATTTGCTAGTAGACATTCTGCCAGTAATCTTAGTGTTAGTTATAATTTCTTCAGAAATTTTTTTCCTTTATCAAATTTTTGATATAGATCATAAATATATTTCTCAAATAAAAAAGATAGAAAAAAATAGGACTGATTTAGAGTTAAAATATTACGAAATTTACAATTTAAATTATAGATTGAAACAAAAATTATGGGATATAAAGTATAATATAACAAAAGAAGATGTTAATAAACTAAAAAAAGAACAGATAAAAATACGCAAGAAACTAAATAAGAAATTAAAATAGAAGCTAATTAGGAAACTAATAATTAAGGAGCACACACATGTCTAAACAACTTTCACCTAAATACAATCCAGCCGAGGTTGAGGCTGGTCGTTATCAAAAATGGCTTGATGAAGATGTTTTCAAGCCTTCTGGAGATCAAAAGGCTAAGCCTTATTCGATCGTTATTCCACCACCAAACGTAACCGGGAAACTTCACCTCGGTCACGCTTGGGATACAACTTTGCAGGATATCATCATTCGTCAAAAACGGATGCAAGGCTTTGACACGCTTTGGCTACCAGGAATGGACCACGCGGGTATCGCAACTCAAGCTAAGGTTGAGGAGCGCTTGCGTGGAGAGGGCATTAGCCGTTATGACCTCGGTCGTGAGAAATTCCTCGAGAAAGTCTGGGAATGGAAAGACGAGTATGCGACGACCATCAAGGAACAATGGGGCAAGATGGGACTCTCTGTAGACTACTCTCGCGAACGGTTCACTCTTGACGAAGGCTTGTCAAAAGCCGTCCGCAAGGTTTTTGTCGAACTTTACAAGAAAGGCTGGATCTACCGTGGTGAGTTTATCATCAACTGGGACCCAGCAGCTCGCACAGCCCTTTCTGATATCGAGGTGATCCACAAGGATGTCGAAGGTGCCTTCTACCACATGAACTACATGCTGGAAGATGGTTCACGCGCCCTTGAAGTTGCGACAACTCGTCCTGAGACTATGTTTGGGGACGTAGCCGTTGCGGTCAATCCAGAAGACCCACGCTACAAGGACTTGATTGGTAAAAATGTCATCCTTCCAATCGCTAATAAATTGATTCCAATCGTTGGAGACGAGCATGCAGATCCCGAGTTTGGTACTGGTGTCGTGAAAATCACACCTGCCCACGATCCAAACGACTTCTTGGTTGGTCAACGCCATAACTTGCCACAAGTCAACGTCATGAACGACGACGGAACCATGAACGACTTGGCCTTCGAATTTGCAGGCATGGACCGTTTTGAAGCTCGTAAGGCAGTCGTTGCTAAGTTGGAAGAAATCGGTGCCCTTGTTAAAATCGAAAAACGTGTCCACAGTGTTGGTCACTCAGAGCGTACAGGTGTTGTGGTTGAACCACGCTTGTCTACTCAGTGGTTTGTCAAGATGGACCAATTGGCGAAAAATGCTATTGCCAACCAAGACACAGAGGACAAGGTAGAATTCTACCCACCTCGTTTCAACGATACCTTCCTCCAATGGATGGAAAATGTCCACGACTGGGTCATTTCACGTCAGCTCTGGTGGGGCCACCAAATCCCTGCTTGGTACAATGCTGAAGGTGAAATCTATGTGGGCGAAGAAGCACCGGAAGGTGACGGATGGACTCAGGACGAAGACGTCTTGGATACTTGGTTCAGTTCTGCCCTTTGGCCATTCTCAACTATGGGCTGGCCGGATGTCGACTCAGAAGACTTTAAACGTTATTATCCAACATCAACCTTGGTGACTGGTTATGATATTATCCCATTCTGGGTATCTCGGATGATTTTCCAAGGTTTGGAATTTACTGGTAAGTCGCCATTCAAAAATGCCTTGATTCACGGTCTCATTCGTGATGAGCAAGGACGTAAGATGTCCAAGTCTCTTGGTAACGGGATTGATCCAATGGATGTTATTGATAAGTACGGAACAGATAGCCTGCGTTGGTTCCTATCAAACGGTTCTGCACCAGGGCAAGACGTGCGCTTCTCTTACGAGAAAATGGATGCTTCATGGAACTTCATTAACAAGATCTGGAACATCTCTCGCTACATCCTCATGAACAATGAAGGCTTGACCCTTGAGCAAGCAACTGCCAATGTCGAAAAAGTGGTCAACAAGGAAGCTGGAAATGTCACTGACTGCTGGATTCTCCACAACCTCAATGAAACCATCGGAAAAGTTACTGAAAACTTTGACAAGTTTGAGTTTGGTGTGGCTGGGCACATCCTCTACAACTTTATCTGGGATGAGTTTGCGGACTGGTATGTTGAGTTGACCAAGGAAGTCCTATATAGCGATAACGAAGAAGAGAAAGTCATCACACGTTCTGTTCTCCTTTACACTTTGGACAAGATTCTTCGTCTCCTTCACCCAATCATGCCATTCGTGACAGAGGAAATCTTTGGACAAATCTCAGAAGGTTCGATCGTTACAGCAGAATACCCAACTGTCAACCCAGCCTTTGAAGATCTTGCGGCTCACACTGGTGTAGAAAGCCTCAAAGACTTGATCCGCGCCGTTCGTAATGCGCGTGCGGAAGTGAACGTAGCACCAAGCAAGCCAATCACCATCCTTGTTAAGACAAGTGATAGCGACTTGGAAGCCTTCTTTAACAGTAATGTCAACTATATCAAACGCTTCACAAATCCAGAGCACTTGGAAATCGCTTCAAACATCCCTGCACCAGAACTCGCTATGTCAAGCGTCATCACTGGAGCAGAAATCTACTTGCCACTGGCAGACCTCCTCAATGTCGAAGAAGAATTGGCTCGTCTCGACAAGGAACTAGCTAAATGGCAAAAAGAACTGGATATGGTCGGTAAGAAGCTCTCTAACGAACGCTTCGTAGCCAATGCCAAACCAGAAGTCGTCCAAAAAGAACGCGACAAACAAGCCGACTACCAAGCCAAGTACGACGCGACCGTAGCACGTATTGATGAGATGAAGAAGTTGGTGAAATAAACACAGAAACACGGTGATAAACCGTGTTTATTGTGGTATAATAGCAGGTATAATTTAATCAGTTGTGAGAGGAATAGCTATGTTTGATACCGTTGTCTTAAATCCTTTGAATATTAATCTAGATTTCAATAATCCTAGATTTTCAATGTTTGATTTTTATACTGAGGAAGAAATAATTAGATATTTGATTAATTTTGAACAAATTAAAGAACTTGCATTTCAAATTGTCGAAAACGGGTATAATACGATAGGTGAACGAATTATTGTTTTGAAAAGTGGGACTTCCGGAAAAGTTAGTTATACTGTATTAGAAGGTAATCGAAGAATTGCTTCTCTAAAACTTTTGTTTCAATATTCATCACTATTATCAAGTTCGGAAAGGAAGAGAATTGAACAAACAAAGTTGAATATAAAAGATTTTGAAGTTAGTTGTGATGTAGTAAGTGAAGCTAGTAGAGATGAGGCTCTTTTTAAGATTAGCGCAAAACATGTTGATGGAATTAAGACATGGAGCGCTACCGATAAAAGAGTATTTTACCATAATCTTTATACCCAATATAGAAAAAAAGGACTATCTAGCTATGAATCTTTAGAGAAAATTAAAAGTATTACTCCTGAAGGAAAGGCTGCGATTAGAAACTCTATCCAACAATTAAATTATTTAACAGCTGTTTATAATGCAACTAAAATTTATAAGCCTGACTTGGAAAAACTAACACATTTGGATACCGATGTACTAGTATCTAGAGTTTTAAGACCATTAATTAAAGAGTTAAATCTTGAACTTAATGATGAGTTACAACCTACAGCCAAAAATGAAAAAATCTATCACGAAATATTAGGATTATTAGGTAAAGCAGTTTGGATTGATAAAAAATTAGATACACGGGTATTTAGTGTACAGGGACAATGGAGTAAAATTGTTACAGACAACGAAGTAGTCCCAGGTTTAGCTGAAAAAATTAGAGAATATAAAGCTCTTGAAACAACAGAAGCGTTTAACGAGAATACATCAGAGAATTCTTTTGGTAATGGTACAAAAAATACTGAAGACAGTCTGAAGGATAATAAAAAAACATCTGACTCACCGAATCAGGAAACAAAATATAAATTTTTTGTTCCTCCAACTCAGATAACTATTGGACAAAGGAATTATGATTTGACCGAGTGTATTTCTCTATTTGATGAAAATGATAACCGGATTCCAAGACAAAGTTCAGATTATGCACGAATCTCAGTTAGTTGTTCTCATCAAAATATTGTGATTAAAGACAATATCATTGATTCTATTTCAGAAAATGGTGCATATGATATTGAAGTCCAATACAATGGGATTATTAAATATTTTAAAATTTTCTTAAATGTAGATTTTAATAATAGACAACAGGATTATCAAGTGCTATTTGATCAAAATTGGTATGATGAATCTTTGGCAAAATTATCATCTAATACTAATTACTTTAAAATTTGTGAAGTAATTAAAAAATTGCAAAATTCGAATGTTTTGTCAATGAATACAGGTGATCACATTATTATTGCATTCCTTTTGAGAAATTTAATAGAATACAGTACTAAAGCTTATGTTGACTTAGTCAATATAAAACAACCACCAGAAAAATTACCTGCTCTTGTTTCAGTCGTAAAAAATCACTTAGTGACAAATAAAAAACTTTCAAAAACGGAAGCAAAAACTTTTAATAAACACGATATTGATATTGAAACATTGAATGGTTTAATTCACGATTATAAAACCGAAATTAGTATTACTACTATTCAGTCAATTGGTCGGAAATTTAAGAGATATTTTTCTGTTATTTTTAATAGATTGGTAGAAGGAGTAAATAATGGATAATTTTAGCCCATTACGTTATCCTGGAGGAAAAAATAAAACTTACCAATATATTAAATATTTGGTAGAGAATAACAATATTGATACCTATATAGAACCATTTTGCGGGGGAGCCGCAGTGGCACTAAAATTGTTGCTCAATAATAACGTCAAAAAAATAATGTTAAATGATTTTGATAGATCTGTCTATGCAATGTGGTTTTCAATTTTACATGATACCGATTCTTTTATAAAAAAAGTAAAAGAGGCAGTATTTACGATTGAAGAATGGGATAAGCAGCAAGATATTCAAAGAAACAAAGAAAAGGTCGACTTACTTACATTAGGTTTCTCTACATTTTATCTAAATAGAACAAATCGATCAGGAATTATTCAAGCTGGTCCCATAGGTGGCAGAGCTCAAATGGGAAATTATAAAATGGATTGCAGATATAATACAGAAGTATTGATGAATAAGATTGAATTAATTGCTAAAAATAAAAATAGAATCAATTTGTATAATATAGATGCTATTGAATTTATTAAAAATAATATTAATCGTACAAAACGTTCTCTGACTTTTTTTGACCCACCATATTATGTTAAGGGAAAACAATTGTACACAAACTTTTATGAACACATAGATCATATAGAATTACGAGACACTATTGATAAATATATGAGTAAACATAAATGGGTTCTTACATATGATTTTCACAAGGAAATCCAAAATATGTACTCAAAATTTGAGCATTTCCCTTATATGTTAAACTATAGTGCAGGTAATTCAAAAAAAGGAATAGAATATATATTTTTTAGTGAAGAATTATCGTCAGCTAAAATCAACGAGTACTTACATATTTTATAAATAACATCTCAAGATAAGATTAGTTAGTTCAATCAATAACTGATGATTTTTTAGATTTTGAAATTTGTAAACTAGCAACAGATTAAAGGAAATTTTTTATAATTTCTAAGGAACTATTCAATTAATTTTCATTTGATTAAACTGATACACTGGAATGGTTAGTCAACATTTTAGAAAGCAGGTTACTACATGACAAATTCTGTAAGTTCGAACCGACCTGATAAGTACAACATTGCAGCTTTCTTCTCAGGTGTTGGGGGAATTGAGTTGGGATTTGAACAGACCAACGAGTTCAGAGTGGTGTATGCCAATGAGTTTGATAAGTATGCGCGTCAGACTTATCAGTTAAACCATCCAGATACCTATTTGGATGGTCGTGATATTCACGATGTTCAGCCAGAGGATATCCCAGCTGAGCGCGTGGATGTAATTATGGGAGGTTTCCCTTGCCAAGCCTTTAGTATTGCGGGTTATCGCAAGGGCTTTGATGATGATCGTGGCGATCTTTTCTTCGAGTTGCTTCGCATGATTGAGGGATGCAAACCTCGCGCTATTTTCATCGAAAACGTCAAGAACATGGTCGGTCATGACCATGGCAATACCTTCAAGGTTATTCGTGAAGCCTTGACCGAGAACAACTACTTCATCAAGTGGAAGGTTCTTAACGGGAAAGACTATGGAAATATCCCACAAAACCGTGAGCGGATATACATTGTCGGCTTTGATACCAAGGAAGCTTATGACTTGTTTGAATTCCCAGAGGAAATCAAGCTGACTACTACTCTTCAGGATGTGATTAACTTTGCTGATCAGCTAGACGAGGTATACTACTACCGTGAAGGCAAGCAAAATTTCTACGACCAGTTGAAGTTTGAAGTCACCAGTCAAGATACGGTTTACCAATGGCGACGTCAATATGTCCGTGAAAATAAAAACGGTGTCGTCCCTACCCTCACAGCAAATATGGGAACAGGTGGGCATAACGTTCCATTGATTTTGACAGACAGTGGTGAGATTCGCAAGCTGACACCGAAAGAAACCTTTAACGTTCAAGGTTACCCTAAATCCTTTAAAATCCCAGAAGGGGTTTCTAACGGTCAACTATACAAGCAGGCTGGAAACAGTGTGGTTGTGCCCGTGATTAAACGCATCGCAGAAAATGTTGCCAAGGCCTTAAATGAGAGTCAAGGGCAATCTCAGCTTGACCGCTCAGGGAAATTCGCCATTATCTACACCAAGATGAACGGCCAGTTTGAAGGGCAGTCCTATGTCAAGGATTTTGTAGATAGCTATGACCAGGCTCTTGAGAAAATCAAGGCTTATGACGATGGATTAGCAGTTTTATCAGACGAAGAGTATTTAAGACTTGTAAAAAAACAAGGTAAACTCGAATTTTACAGTATAAATTAACGAATATATAGGAGGATTAGTGAAAAACTAATCTTCTTTTGATATACTGAAAATAGAAAAGAGGGTGCTTATGTGGGAACATCTAAAGTCTGAACAAAAAGAAAAATACAAAACCTTAATTACCAATTTCGCTAGTTTGAGCCAAGCTTTCTCTCAAAAGGCAGAATCCGAAGATGAGGGACAAACAGAGAATTTTGTAGCTCCGATTGTCAATTCCAAATTTCAGGAAACTGTTTTTCAAAAAGCCTTTAATGCCGTCGGGGAAGATATTGCTAATACTTCCTATGATGCTTCAGTTGTTGTGGATGAAAATCATAAATACCTAGTGGGTATCAAGTCTTTTGGGATTAATTCTGGAGACCAAAAAATTGCCCAGTTCAAGAAAGATTCTCAATCTTGGACGGACCTGTTGGGTGATATCAAGTTTCATGCAGATATTTCAGCGGATAAAGAATCAGCAGATAAGGAAAACTATCAGCGCTATGAAGAGTTGGCACGAAAGATTGCGACTCTTAGAAATCAGAGAATCGAGTCCTCTAAGGCACAAATCAAGGGTTTCAACTCGGATTCGGTCAATGTTGAAGCTGTTTATCACGTTCTGATGCCAACACCGAAGGGGGAAAATCCTAAAATTTTTGTTGGGGAGACGACTTATTTACCAGTCGATATTGATAATCTGGTCATTGAGGGCTCAACTACCAAAAATAATCCAACCAATTTTCGTTTTACAGATGGGAAACACCACTACAAGTACACCGCAGCTGACAGCCAGCTTCATATGACCTTTAACAATAAAGACATTGTTGTAGATACTTGGGACGTCCATTATATCGAAGACCCTTTTTCTCTCTTTGAAAATCTTCATTTGCTGACAGCTGAAAAGGAACAATCCGATATCTTAGAAACAGTGTCTTGGGTGATTACAGATAAACATGGAAATGTGGAAGAAAACTCTGGTTTCAATGCCTTTAACGGCGGTTCAAAATTAGCTAAGAAAGATCGCCTGCCTCGAATTTTAAAGATTCAAGATAAATTTAAGGACTGTCTGGCTCCAGAAGAATTAGATTTTGTGACTTTGTCTTTAAAGGAAGTCCTATTGAAGAAATGGACCAGTAAGGAAGATAAAGTTCAGATGAAAGCTATTCGTGAGGACTTGATTAACTTTGTTCACAATACTGGCAATAAAAAACTCATTAAAGAAATTGAACAGCTGGTTTATCGTCCAGTTAGCGAAGTATACATTCCTCTGCCTGACTCCAAAAATTTCCATGATGAAAGACCTGATTTCTTTGGTCCTGGATTTGGGACTTTTGAACCCGGCACTAAAAAACTAGCTCTACCGAAAGAGGAAAGAACCTTTAAGCTACGCTTCTTATCTTCTGGAGATGTTATCAATGCCTATATCAACCAAGAAGCTGGCAAGGCGATTCAATCCACTGATAAGCAAGAAATTCTTGGGAATTGGATTTTGCGTGGCGTTTTCCAGTTGAAGGAACGAGAAGTCTTGACAGGTCAACGACTCAATGAGCTGGAAATCAATGGCATACGATTGACCAAATTTAAAAATGGTGAAATTGGTATTGAATTTATCTGGATTGATACCGAAAATCCACCAAGCGACATCATCGGCTGGGTAGCAAAGAAATAAAAAGTCCTGTCACTTTCTCCCATTTAACCTTTGACTATTCCGCAAAATTATCGTACAATAAAGAGTACATGATAAAATGAGGTCAGAGTCTGTCTACTCTGGCGATAGTAGTAAAAATGAGGAGAAACGCTTTGGAATTAGAAGTATTTGCTGGGCAAGAAAAAAGTGAACTATCTATGATTGAGGTAGCGCGTGCTATCTTGGAACTTCGTGGTCGCGATCATGAGATGCATTTTAGCGATCTTGTAAATGAAATTCAAAACTACCTTGGAACATCAAACAGCGATATCCGTGAAGCTTTGCCTTTGTTCTACACAGAGTTGAACTTTGACGGTAGCTTCATCTCACTTGGAGACAACAAATGGGGGCTTCGTTCATGGTATGGTGTGGACGAAATTGACGAAGAAATCATCGCTCTTGAAGAAAGTGACGACGATGAAGTAGCACCAAAAGCTAAGAAAAAACGCGTCAATGCCTTTATGGATGGCGATTCAGATGCCATTGACTACAATGCGGATGATCCAGAAGATGAAGATGCATACGAAGCTGATCCAGCTCTTTCATACGATGATGAAAATCCAGATGATGAGAAAAATGAAGTGGAAGCTTACGATGCAGAAATCAACGAAATCGCCCCTGATGACTTGGGTGAAGACGTGGATCTTAACGAAGAAGACGACGAGTTTTCTGACGATGACGCAGAAACGAGTGAAGAAGAGTAAAAGACTTCACAGAGGAGATCGCCTGATCTCCTTTTTTGTTACTTGGGCAAAGTAGTTGAGCGAAACATCCGTTTGGATGCGGATCTTTAGTTGGTTTTCTGAAAGTAATCTTCTTATTTTCAGGTTTTACCGATTCGGGTTGACAAATGTTCTGCTTTAAGGTATTATATTGTTCGGGCACCTCTTTTAGAGGTCGGGGCTCCCTAGTTACTAGGGAGCTATTTTTGTTTTTCAGGAAGTTTTCTTGAAATGTCGTTATTCATAAGGGTCTTATTTTCGATTTCCCCTCGTAGTCAACAAGGCCTTGAGCATTTTAGAAAGAGGAATCTATGTCTACGAAATATATTTTTGTAACTGGTGGTGTGGTGTCGTCTATTGGGAAAGGGATTGTCGCAGCAAGTCTGGGGCGTCTCTTGAAAAATCGTGGTCTCAAAGTGACTATTCAGAAGTTTGACCCTTATATCAATATCGATCCGGGAACCATGAGTCCTTACCAGCACGGGGAAGTTTTTGTGACAGATGATGGGGCTGAGACCGATTTGGACTTGGGTCACTATGAACGTTTCATCGATATCAATCTCAATAAATATTCCAACGTGACAACTGGTAAAATTTACAGTGAAGTTCTTCGTAAGGAACGCCGTGGCGAGTACCTTGGGGCAACTGTTCAGGTTATTCCTCATATCACAGATGCTTTGAAGGAAAAAATCAAGCGTGCCGCTGTAACGACCGACTCGGATGTCATTATCACAGAGGTTGGTGGAACCGTTGGGGATATCGAGTCCTTGCCATTCTTAGAGGCCCTTCGTCAGATGAAGGCAGATGTGGGTGCGGATAATGTTATGTATATCCACACAACCTTGCTTCCTTATCTCAAGGCTGCGGGTGAGATGAAGACCAAGCCAACTCAACATTCTGTAAAAGAATTGCGTGGTTTGGGAATCCAGCCAAATATGTTGGTTATTCGTACAGAAAAACCAGCTGGTCAGGGCATTAAAAATAAACTAGCTCAGTTTTGTGACGTAGCTCCAGAAGCCGTTATCGAGTCTTTGGATGTCGAACACCTTTACCAAATTCCATTGAACTTGCAGGCACAAGGTATGGACCAAATTGTCTGTGACCATTTGAAGCTAGACGCACCAGCAGCGGATATGACAGAGTGGTCAGCCATGGTGGACAAGGTCATGAACCTGAAAAAACAAGTTAAGATTTCCCTTGTTGGTAAGTATGTGGAGTTGCAAGATGCCTATATCTCAGTGGTTGAAGCCTTGAAACACTCTGGGTATGCCAATGACGCAGAAGTGAAGATTAATTGGATCAATGCCAATGATGTGACAGCAGAGAATGTAGCAGAACTCTTGTCTGATGCAGATGGCATCATTGTGCCAGGCGGTTTCGGTCAACGTGGTACGGAAGGGAAAATCCAAGCCATTCGCTATGCGCGTGAGAATGATGTCCCAATGTTGGGAGTCTGCTTGGGAATGCAGTTGACTTGTATCGAGTTTGCTCGTCACGTTTTGGGTCTTGAAGGTGCCAATTCTGCAGAACTTGCACCAGATACAAAATACCCTATCATTGATATCATGCGTGATCAGGTTGATGTTGAGGATATCGGTGGCACCCTTCGTTTGGGACTTTATCCATCTAAGTTGAAACGTGGTTCTAAGGCAGCAGCTGCTTACCATAATCAAGAAGTGGTGCAACGCCGTCACCGTCACCGTTATGAGTTTAACAACGCCTTTCGTGAACAGTTTGAAGCAGCAGGATTTGTCTTCTCAGGAGTTTCTCCTGATAATCGTTTGGTCGAAATTGTGGAAATTCCTGAAAATAAATTCTTTGTGGCTTGTCAGTATCACCCTGAACTTTCCAGTCGTCCGAACCGTCCAGAAGAACTCTACACTGCCTTTGTCACTGCAGCAGTTGAGAACAGTAATTAGCACAATCAGAACCTTTGAGAAGAATCTCAGAGGTTTTTCTAGCATATTTAGGATAAGATTTGCAAAAAAAATAGATAGTGATATAATTAATATAATAATTCCTAAGGAGGATATACAATGAAAAAAATCACACTATTTTGTCTGTCTCTAGCAGGTTTAGCTTTACTGGCTTTCCCTCATTCAGGAAAAGCATTCGAATTGGAAGAAGAATGGGTTATTAAGGGTGGGGTTAAGTATCAAGATGGCAAAATTCTTCGATTTAATAATGGCCATGAAGTAGATATCAAAGTCTTGGATTTGCCAAAAACTGAGAAAATTGAGTGGATGGTCAGTCTCAATGGTCAAGATCAGACAGTCAATTTCCTAGGCCAAGAAAAGGACAAGTCTATGGTCGGTACAGAGGGGCGTTACCTGAATTTCTACGTACCTTATGGCTATAGAGGAGATATCAAGGTCGAGGCCAAGAGTGGAAATGAAGTAAAGACCTGGTCCACTAAAGTGGTAGATGATGTATATAATGGTGAGAAAAGTGGCTACTACCGTATTGAAGAATCAAAAGACCATTACACCTACCTTGATACAAAATGGGACTATCAAACCAAGACCTACACTGCTACCTTACCAGAGACTATCAATGGTCAAAAAGTTTATGCTTGGAAAGACCATGACAATGGTGAGTTAAAACTTACAAAACCAGAATCGATCAGTCATTCCTACAAGGGGGGAGGAGCCTTCCGAGAACTTTATCCGATTGTAAAATCAGAAAGCTGGCTAAAATCAGACCAAAATTGGTACTATCAAAAACAAGGCCAACTAGTTCAAAATGCTTGGGTTAAAGACAATGGAACTTGGTACTTTATGAATGATAAAGGGATTATGTTTAATCAAACTTGGCTCTATCAAGGTGGCAACTGGTATGCCTTTAAATCATCAGGAGCTATGATTGCTAATGATTGGCTTTACGACCAAGGCAAGTGGTACTATTTATCAACTTCAGGCTCTATGAAAGCAAGCACTTGGATTTTTGACAAGGGAGAATGGTATTATGTAAGTTCTTCTGGTGCCATGATTGCGAATGATTGGGTCAAAGACAATGGCAAGTGGTATTATCTAGCTGCATCAGGTAAGATGCTTCGCAATACCTACACACCAGATGGCTACTACGTTGGCAACTCAGGTGCCTGGCAATAAGGATAAGTTGTCCTCTTTCCTCATTGAGGGAAGGGGATTTTCCTTACCTATATGCTACTTCCCTATTTGTCCTAGAGCCCTTTTTGTGTTACAATGAATGGTATGAAAGCTAAGAAATTATGGATGACTGGCTTGACTGTGGCTGGTCTAAGTGCCCTTGCTTTAGGGGCTAAAAAAGCAGCAGATAACCACAAACTCATGAAGACTCAAGAAGAGTTGACCGCTATCGTGCGCGAACTTTTCTCAGATATGGGTGAGATTGCGACTATTTATGTTCAAGTCTACGAAAGTAGCCTAGAGCGACTCGTCGGAGGAGTCATTTTCGAGGATGGTCGTCACTATACCTTTGTCTATGAAAATGAAGACCTAGTCTATGAGGAGGAAGCCTTATGATTACTCCCAATAGTATAGAAGAGCTTGCAGGTTTTGTCGAGCAAGATGGCAAGAAGGTTTTCCTTTTTGTGGCGGACTGGTGTGGCGATTGTCGTTATATCTATCCATCCTTGCCAGAGATTGAGGAGACCAATCCAGGGTTCACCTTTATTCGAGTGGACCGTGACCAGTACATGGATCTAGCCAAACTCTGGGATGTGTACGGGATTCCTAGCCTTGTTGTGCTAGAAAAGGACAAGGAAATTGGCCGATTTGTCAATCGCGACCGTAAAAGTAAGGAACAAATCAACGACTTTTTAGCTGGACTGAAATAGGAGAAAAGAAAACAATGATTTTTACATATAATAAAGAGCATGTCGGTGATGTCCTTATGGTCATCGTGAAAAACAGCGGAGATGCCAAACTAGATGTGGAGCGCAAAGGCAAAGTAGCCCGTGTTTTCCTCAAAGATAATGGGGAAACAGTAGCTTGGAATATTTTCGAAGTTTCAAGTTTGTTTGAAATTGCAGAGCGCGGTCAAGTCTTTTTGACAGATGAGCAAGTAGCACGTTTGAACCAAGAATTGCAGGCGGAAGGATTTACAGAAGAAATTGTCAATGACAAGGAACCTAAGTTTGTTGTCGGTAAGATTGTCGAGATGGTAGCCCATCCAGATAGTGACCACCTCAACATCTGCCAAGTTGCAGTCGCAAGTGATAAGACAGTGCAAATCGTGGCAGGAGCACCTAATGCGCGTGTTGGGTTGAAAACCATTGTGGCTCTTCCTGGGGCGATGATGCCAAAAGGAAATCTCATTTTCCCAGGCGAACTTCGTGGTGAAAAGAGTTTTGGCATGATGTGTAGCCCTCGTGAATTGCATCTACCAAATGCTCCGCAAAAACGTGGGGTTATTGAATTATCAGAAGACCAAGTTGTCGGAACTCCATTTGACCCAGCCAAACACTGGACTGCCTAGGAAATTGTCAGTATTTGATAGACCAGATAGAGGGGGGATAAGATGGCGAAAAATGTAGTGATTACAGGAGCGACCTCAGGAATCGGTGAAGCGATTGCGCGTGCTTATCTGGAGCAGGGGGAGAATGTCGTTCTAACAGGGCGACGGACAGACAGACTAGAGACTCTCAAGTCAGAGTTTGCAGAAACTTTTCCTAATCAAACAGTTTGGATTTTTCTACTGGATGTCACAGATATGACCATGGTCAAGACTGTCTGCTCCGATATTTTGGAAACGATAGGGCAGATTGATATATTGGTCAATAACGCTGGACTAGCTCTTGGCTTGGCTCCCTATCAAGACTATGAAGAATTGGATATGCTGACCATGTTGGATACCAACGTCAAGGGTTTGATGGCAGTCACTCGCTGTTTCTTACCAGCAATGGTAAAAGCCAATCAGGGTCATATTATCAATATGGGGTCAACCGCAGGAATTTATGCCTATGCGGGTGCAGCAGTTTATTCAGCCACCAAGGCAGCAGTTAAAACCTTTTCAGATGGACTACGAATTGATACGATCGCAACGGACATCAAGGTGACAACCATTCAACCGGGGATTGTCGAAACAGATTTCTCTACAGTTCGTTTTCATGGTGACAAAGAGCGGGCTGCGACGGTTTATCAGGGGATCGAAGCCTTGCAAGCTCAGGATATTGCAGATACAGTGGTCTATGTGACCAGTCAGCCTCGTCGTGTGCAGATTACAGATATGACTATTATGACCAATCAACAGGCGACAGGTTTCATGGTTCATAAAAAATAAAAAATTTTCTCGAAAAGTTACAAATTTCTGTAACTTTTTTTGATTTCCTGCGAATAGATAAGTAGGAGGAAGAAAATATGTATAATAAAGTTATTCTTATTGGACGTTTAACGTCTACACCAGAATTGCACAAAACCAACAATGACAAGTCGGTAGCGCGAGCAACTATCGCTGTGAACCGTCGTTACAAAGACCAAAATGGCGAACGCGAAGCTGATTTTGTTAATCTTGTTCTTTGGGGGAAATTGGCTGAAACCTTGGCAAGTTACGCGACCAAAGGAAGCCTCATTTCAGTGGATGGAGAACTTCGTACCCGTCGCTTCGAGAAAAATGGTCAAATGAACTATGTGACTGAAGTCCTTGCCACAGGATTCCAACTTCTGGAAAGTCGTGCCCAACGTGCCATGCGTGAAAATAATGCAGGACAGGATTTGGCAGATTTGGTTTTGGAAGAGGAGGAATTGCCATTTTAAGCATAAAAAAGCCTAAGTCAATCTTAGGCTTTTTTATCTTGAGAAAGTCAGACTTTTTTCTTGACTATTTCTGACCAAGTGATACAATAGAACTATGATTTAGCACTCAGATACAAAGAGTGCTAATAATATGTATCTCATCATGGAGGAAAACAGATGTTGAAACCATTAGGAGACCGTGTGGTCTTGAAAATCGAAGAAAAAGAACAAACTGTTGGAGGCTTTGTCCTTGCAGGCTCAGCCCAAGAAAAAACCAAAACAGCCCGAGTTGTAGCTACAGGACAAGGTGTTCGCACCTTGAACGGTGATCTGGTTGCTCCAAGTGTTAAGATGGGTGATCTTGTCTTGGTAGAAGCACATGCAGGTCTTGATGTCAAAGATGGCGATGAAAAGTACATTATCGTAGGCGAAGCTAACATTTTGGCTATCATTGAAGAATAGAAGGAGAAAGTAAGTATGTCAAAAGAAATTAAATTTTCATCTGATGCTCGTTCAGCTATGGTCCGCGGTGTCGATGTCCTTGCAGACACTGTTAAAGTAACCTTAGGACCAAAAGGTCGTAATGTCGTTCTTGAAAAATCATTTGGCTCACCATTGATTACCAATGACGGTGTTACTATTGCCAAAGAAATTGAATTAGAAGACCATTTTGAAAATATGGGTGCCAAATTGGTATCAGAAGTGGCTTCAAAGACCAACGATATCGCAGGTGACGGAACGACAACTGCAACTGTTTTGACCCAAGCAATCGTCCGCGAAGGAATCAAAAACGTCACTGCAGGTGCCAATCCAATCGGCATTCGTCGGGGGATTGAAGCAGCGGTTGCTGCTGCTGTAGAAGCCTTGAAAAACAATGCCATCCCTGTTGCCAACAAAGAAGCCATCGCTCAAGTTGCTGCCGTATCTTCTCGTTCTGAAAAAGTCGGCGAATACATCTCTGAAGCCATGGAAAAAGTTGGCAAAGATGGAGTCATCACCATTGAAGAGTCACGTGGTATGGAAACAGAACTTGAAGTTGTTGAAGGAATGCAGTTCGACCGCGGTTACCTATCGCAGTACATGGTGACAGATAGCGAAAAAATGGTGGCTGATCTTGAAAATCCATACATTTTGATTACAGACAAGAAGATTTCCAATATCCAAGAAATCTTGCCACTTCTAGAAAGCATTCTTCAAAGCAATCGTCCACTCTTGATTATTGCGGATGATGTAGATGGCGAAGCTCTTCCGACTCTTGTATTGAACAAGATTCGCGGAACCTTCAATGTCGTAGCTGTCAAGGCTCCTGGATTTGGTGACCGCCGTAAGGCTATGTTAGAAGACATCGCTATCTTGACAGGTGGAACAGTCATCACAGAAGATCTTGGTCTTGAGTTGAAAGACGCTACTATTGAGGCGCTAGGTCAAGCAGCGAGAGTAACTGTGGACAAAGATAGCACGGTTATCGTAGAAGGTGCTGGAAATCCTGAAGCTATTTCTCACCGTGTTGCGATTATCAAGTCTCAAATTGAAACTACAACTTCTGAATTTGACCGTGAAAAATTGCAAGAACGCTTGGCAAAATTGTCAGGTGGTGTCGCAGTCATCAAGGTCGGAGCTGCAACTGAAACTGAGTTGAAAGAAATGAAACTCCGCATTGAAGATGCCCTCAACGCTACTCGTGCAGCCGTGGAAGAAGGAATCGTTGCAGGTGGTGGAACAGCTCTTGTAAATGTCATCCCAGCCGTAGCTGATTTGGAATTGACAGGAGATGAAGCAACAGGACGTAATATTGTTCTCCGTGCCTTGGAAGAACCTGTTCGTCAAATCGCCCACAATGCAGGATTCGAAGGTTCTATTGTTATTGACCGTTTGAAAAATGCTGAAGTTGGTACAGGCTTCAACGCAGCAACTGGCGAATGGGTCAACATGATTGAAGAAGGAATCATCGACCCAGTTAAAGTGAGCCGTTCAGCCCTTCAAAATGCAGCCTCTGTAGCCAGCTTGATTTTGACAACAGAAGCAGTCGTAGCCAATAAACCGGAACCAGCAGCCCCAGCTCCAGCAATGGATCCAAGCATGATGGGCGGGATGATGTAAAAGTAACTTATAAAAAACACAAAAGAAGGGAATACATATCCCTTCTTTTTATGATAATCACTTCTAAATTGGATTGAGCTCTCCTAACTTATATGATAAAATAAGACTAGAAAAAGGAGAAGAACATGATCGATGTAGAAGAAATTCTGAGCAAGATGAATCCCAATCAGAAGATTAATTATGACCGTGTCATGCAGAAAATGGTTCAGGTTTGGGAAAAAAATGAGGAACGTCCCACTATTCTCATGCATGTTTGCTGTGCTCCTTGTAGTACCTACACCCTAGAATACCTGACAAAATACGCTGATGTGACTATCTATTTTGCCAATTCCAATATCCATCCCAAGGCAGAATACCACAAGCGAGCTTACGTCACCAAGAAATTTGTCAGTGATTTCAATGAGAGGACAGGAAATACGGTCCACTATTTAGAAGCGCCTTATGAACCCAATGAATACCGGAAGTTAGTCAGAGGACTGGAAGAAGAACCCGAAGGTGGCGATCGTTGCAAGGTTTGTTTTGATTACCGTTTGGATAAAACAGCACAGGTAGCTATGGACTTGGGCTTTGACTACTTTGGTTCAGCTTTGACCATCAGTCCCCATAAGAACTCTCAAACCATCAACAGCATCGGAATCGATGTGCAAAAGATTTATACCACCCACTATCTTCCAAGTGATTTCAAGAAAAATCAAGGCTATAAGCGCTCGGTGGAGATGTGCGAGGAGTATGATATCTATCGTCAATGTTATTGTGGATGCGTCTATGCGGCTCAAGCTCAGAACATTGACCTTGTTCAGGTTAAGAAGGATGCCACGGCTTTCTTGTTGGATAAGGATGTTGAAAAAGACTATTCCCACATCAAGTTTACTGTGACTAAATTAGATATATAGAAATCAACCCAGCCGAAAAGCTGGGTTTTTCAAATAAAAAAACCGGGGCTCGCACCCCAGTTTGACAACTTTACCGATTCTTTAGTTCTATGTAGCGTTTGTACCAAATGTTGACATAGGCCTCTGAGAAAGGACCGCGTCCATTGTTGATCCAATCAACAAGGATTTTAACATGCTCTTTCAAAATATAGTCTAAATCATCAGAATACTTCATTTTGCGTTTATGGCGCTCATACTCTTCAACGTCCAAGAGACGCTTTTCACCATCAGTGAAGACCTTGACATCCAAATCATAGTCAATGTATTTCAGGGCTTCTTCATCTAGATAGTAGGGGCTGGCCATATTGCAATAGTAGGAAATCCCATTATCACGAATCATGGCAATGATATTAAACCAATATTTTTTGTGAAAGTAAACAATAGCGGGTTCTCGAGTCACCCAACGACGACCGTCACTTTCGGTAACAAGTGTGTGGTCGTTGACGCCAATAATAGCGTTCTCTGTTGTTTTTAGTACCATGGTGTCCCGCCAAGTGCGGTGGAGACTCCCATCATGCTTATAACTTTGAATTGTAATAAAGTCGCCTTCTTTTGGAAGTTTCATAACTAACCAACTTTCTACAATTTATAAGTTTATCGTCTACTATTATATCATAAATTGGTCTAATTTTTTTGAATTTTACACGAAAATATTAAAGATATTCTCTGAGAGCGCTTGCTATATCCGAAAAATCATAGCCCTTTCTAGCCAAAACTTGAGTCAATCGTTGCTTTAGTTCGTAACCTTCATATTTGCGAGCGTATTTAGTATATTGTTTGTCTAACTCTTTGAAAATGAGTTCCTGAGTCGTTTCTTGGTCAACTTGACTATCCAAGTCATCAAAAGTATTTTTAGCATCAGAATAGGAGAAGCCTTTGTTGGTCAAGTTTTGAATAATCTTATCCTGCAAGGCACGAGCGGGAAGTTTTCCAGCGTATTTTTTAAGCAGTTTCTCTGCAATACGTTGAGCAACCTCTGAAAAATCAAAATCCTTTAACACCTCTTCAATAGTTGATTTGGCAATCCCTTTTTGAGATAGTTTTTGAGCTAGCACATAAGGTCCCTTATCTCCAGAAAGTTGATTTGCATTGATGATAGAGTAGGCATACTGACGATCATTAATCCAGTTGTCTTCTTTAAGGTTAGCGATAACTTGACTAGTTATTTTTTCATCAATATCATACTTTTTCAGATACTCTCGCACTTCCTTTTCAGTACGGGCCTTGAAGGATAAATGGTAGAGAGCGAGATTCTTACCATAAGAAAACTGAGCAAAGTCCTGAATCTCGGTAAGTTCCTCTTTACTAATGACCCTATCTCGAGATAGCATAAAACGGACAATGGTATCTTCCGTGATATAAGAGGTTTGCTGTCCATCTAGTTCCATCAAGTAGAGGCGTTTTTTCTTTTCAAGTTTTGTGATTTTCATAGTTCTATTATACCCTAAAATGTGATAAGATAGGGATATGAATCTGAAAGTCAAACAAAAAATACCTTTAAAAATCAAGCGGATGGGCATCAATGGTGAGGGAATCGGTTTCTACCAGAAAACCCTCGTTTTTGTGCCAGGCGCCCTCAAAGGAGAAGACATCTATTGTCAGATTACTTCTATTAAACGTAACTTTGTCGAAGCCAAATTGCTAAAGGTTAATAAGAAGTCTAAATTTCGAGTCGTACCAGCTTGTACGATTTATAATGAATGTGGTGGTTGCCAAATCATGCACCTCCACTATGATAAGCAGCTAGAGTTCAAAACGAATCTGCTCTACCAAGCTCTAAAAAAATTTGCCCCTGCAGGATATGAAAACTATGAAATTCGTCCAACTATTGGAATGCAGGAACCAAAGTACTACCGTGCTAAGCTTCAATTCCAGACTCGGAAATTTAAAAATCAGGTCAAAGCAGGTTTGTATGCGCAAAACTCTCATTATCTTGTAGAATTGAAAGACTGTTTGGTACAAGATAAGGAAACCCAAGTGATTGCGAATCGCCTAGCTGAGCTTCTCACTTATCATCAAATTCCCATCACCGATGAGAGAAAAACGCTAGGTGTTCGCACCATCATGGTACGCCGAGCGAGAAAAACGGGTCAAGTTCAGATTATTGTTGTCACGAATCGCCAGCTTAATTTAACCCAGCTGGTAAGAGACTTAGTTAAAGATTTTCCAGAAATTGTCACAGTTGCGGTTAACACAAATACAGCAAAAACAAGTGAAATCTATGGTGAAAAGACAGAAATTATCTGGGGCCAAGAGAGTATTCAAGAAGGAGTACTCGACTATGAGTTTTCTCTCTCCCCTCGAGCTTTTTATCAGCTTAATCCTGAGCAGACAGAAATTCTCTATAGTGAAGCAGTTAAGGCTCTGGATGTCAGCAAAGAAGATCATCTGATTGATGCCTATTGCGGTGTTGGGACGATTGGATTTGCCTTCGCACATAAGGTCAAGAGTCTTAGAGGAATGGACATTATCCCAGAAGCCATAGAAGATGCCAAGCGAAATGCTCAAAAAATGGGGTTTGACAATACCCATTACGAAGCGGGGACAGCAGAAGAGATTATTCCACGCTGGTATCAAGATGGTTACCGAGCAGATGCCTTGATAGTTGACCCTCCTCGTACAGGCTTAGATGATAAGCTGTTGGATACCATTCTGACCTATGTCCCAGAAAAAATGGTCTATGTATCCTGCAATGTTTCGACCTTGGCGCGAGATTTAGTTAAACTGGTAAAAGTCTATGATCTCCAGTATATCCAGTCGGTCGATATGTTTCCCCACACTGCACGGACAGAAGCAGTAGTTAAGTTAGTGAAGAAAAGAAAAATCAACTTCACTGAAAAAAGATCTTGACAAAGGTAAAAAAGTAGGTATAATAGAAAGAGTTGAAAAGCTCAAGGTCCGTTGGTCAAGGGGTTAAGACACCGCCTTTTCACGGCGGTAACACGGGTTCGAATCCCGTACGGACTA